>JADJEH010000016.1 GCA_016702305.1 bacterium | reverse complement strand
TAGGTCGGTTTAGGAAGGAGAGCAACAGATCGCGACGATAGTTAGAATTGACAAACTGATAGTATTTTCGTGAAGGTGTCAACGTGAAATTTACGCCAAGTTCGCGGTTTTTAGTATAGTGGTTGTAATAGTAGTCGCCCAGCCCGGCGATATCTAATCACTCCGTTACAGCAATATCGCGATGCTATGGCTAATGTGGGCCATTCCATTATCTTAGCAATATAGTGGTCTATCATCTACAATTCAACCGATTTGTGTGTTTTTAGGAATGTTTGTGCACTATCGTAGCTCTTTGCAAATAAACATCTTGAAACACAAAAGCCCCCTCAAGCAGCAGGAGGGCCGGACAAAAACAGGTTACGGCTTTCGGGAATTGGGGGATTGTGATAATAACAGCTCGCATATTGTTCTGCGGAGCAGTGACACTGCAACAAATAGCTAGTTTACTGACACAGAAATTTCAACAGGCCCAGCAACGCACAACATTTATCAGAGCGTGGAGGGCGACGTCATTGTAATCGTCAACACATTTGGGACAATTGGTCCAGTAGTATTAGTGGATGGTTTGTGATGTAAGTACAGTCGCGCGGCGCGACTGCTTAGCAACAAAGTGACCAGGTTTGGGGTTGCCGTTCCCTTCGCTGAGATATTATCATGTATCATCGAAGAAGGAGGGCTGACCATGCCCAGGCGGAAGAAAAGCAGGCTGCGGCGGCAGACCGAAAAAGCGCAGCGCAGTTGATCAAGACGGTGCGGCGGCGGCGCGCACGAAGTACAGCGCGGAAGACAAGATCCGCATCGTGCTGGAAGGACTGCGGGGGCGATCATCCGGTAGCGGCGTTATGCCGTCAGGAAGGCGTGAGCGCCAACGTGTACTACAACTGGCTGAAGGTTCATGGAAGCGGGCAAGGCGCGCTTGAAGGGCAGAAAGCGGTGCGCGGCGCGACCAAAGGGAAGTGGGTTCTATCGTCGTCAGAACGAAGAGCTGCGTCAGACGGTAGCCGATCTGATGCTGGAGGGTGCGCACGCTCAAAAAAGTCTCTTCTGAAGCGCAAGGCGAAGCGTTATGCCCGGCACACGTCCGAGCAGAAGCGGGATCTGCTGCGGCTGGTGGATAGTACACCGCTGTCGATCCGCCGTTGGCGAAGCGTTTGAAGCGCTTCCCAGGCACGTACTACCGCTGGCAGAACCAGGAAAGCTCGCGGACCGGTCTTCAGCGCCGCGGCGGTCTGGAACCGGCTCTTGGAAGAAGAAGGGCACGATCATCGCCAACGCATTGCTCGATGCTGATCTGTCGCCGCGCCAACTGGCGTTCAGGATTACCGATGACGGCGGGTTCAGTGTCAGCGGGCACGGTCTACCGCATTCTGAAGCGCAACGGGTTAGCGCGCGAGTTGCCGCAGATCATCCCGGCGGCCAAGAGTATCACCGCAAGACGACGCGCGTGAACGAACGGTAGCAGACCGATCTGGCGGAGCTGATGTTGCCCGACTGGGGCACGCATCCGTTGGGCAGTGTGTGGATGACTTCAGCGGGTTCTCGATCGTGTTCCGCCGCTTGCGCAACTCGAAAGGCGACACGGTGCAGGGCTGATCGCGCAAGCAGTTGCCGAGACCGGCATGGAAGAAGTCCCGCGTCACGAGCGGGTGCGGCTCCTCAGCGACAACGGCGCCTGCTACAAGTGGGGCACGTTCAGCACCTACTTGAAGAGTCTGGGGATCCGGCACATCTTCTCGATGCGCAATCACCCTCAAACGAACGGCAAGGTCGAAGGCGTTTTAAACCGCACGGCGAAGGAAAAGCTGCAGCTGATCGTGCATGCCTCACCCGGGCGTTCGACCGCGCGCTGGAGGGCGTTCCGGCACTGGTACAACTTCGAACACTACCACAAAGGCATCGGCAATCTGCACCCCCGTCGACGTCTACTTCGGCCGCGCCGAAACCATCCGAAAACAGCGGCAACGGCTCAAAGAACAAACCAAAAAAGGCCCGTAAACAGGCCAATCTAAATCCTAACCAAAAAAACCACAGAGAAACGTAACTTACAGACAAATCCCTCCATTAACTTAACTGAAAATGTGTCCCATTTCTTCTGACGACCAACAGATACCGGTTGTTAAAATCTGAACTTACGAATGAACATATGAACAAATCGGTTAAATCAAAAAGCCCTGCAAAACAATGTTTTAGCAGGGCTTTAGCTTGTGCACCCACAGGGACTCGAACCCCGAACCAATTGATTAAGAGTGAATTGGAGGGGTTTGTTTTACTTATAGTTACGGACGCATAGGGACAGATTCGGGACAAGGGGGGTCAAGGCTGGAAGCAAGATCTGGCGCCCGCTTCGACTCCCCTCTGAGGCGCGACCCAAATCTTTAATTGATGTCCTCCGGAAACAAGAACATCTCGGTGGAAGCGCACGCTGGGATTTCGCAATGCTAACCAAAGCTCCGACTCGGCGTCACAAGTCTATGGCTGACCCTGTGATCCTTAGGACTGAGTTCCTGCCAAAGCTCTTGGGAAGAATATTATTCTCCTTGTGAATGTGCCAATGCAAGTCGCGTTCAAGCTCTTCTGGGCCAGCAAACAAGCCGCGATAGGTGTTGCACGCGCCTTCCGGTGGCGTGTAATTGTTGGTCAAGCCACGAAGCTTTTCGAGTTCGGCTCCAACGGTGGCGTGCTCCGCCTCCATGACGCTGACCGGGCCAAAGAGCTGTGCAGCCGCAGCGGGGGGCATGGAACCTTGTTCAAGGCGCTTGATGGCCGGGAAGAGGATGTTCTCTTCCTTGTACATGTGCGAATCCAGCTCGTGAAAAATTCCCGCAAAGGTTTGCAGAATATCCAGCAGTTCCGGATGATTCTCGCCATGGACATTATGGACCTTTTCGGCCATTTCACCAAGGTGTGGCAACGTGTTGCGTAGGTACTCATGGTGCTGATTCAAGATATTGTCAACCAGCACGGACATCGTGACCTTTGTCCAGTCAGGCTCGGAATCAACATCCGTGCGGCTGTCTTGTTGGCGATTTCCGCGAGCACGACTTGCGGATCAAGATTCTTCGCGGTGCATGCTTGACCGAGGGGCTTAGCACCGCCGCAGCAATAGTCAATCTGAAAACGCTGGAAGATATGTGCGCGGCCTGGCTTTTCAACGACCAAATGGCCTACGGGAGTTTCGAGTGTAATGCTCATGGTGTTACTCAGTAGTGTGGAATGATTTGTGAAGTTAACACTTAATCTCTGCGTTCTTGCGGGCATAAAACCACCAATTCACGACCAGACAACTCACATAGTAGAGTGCGAACCCGTAAAGTGCGTACTCTGGGTGACCGGCTTGAATTTGCGTCCCGAACACTTTGGGGATGATGAATGCGCCATAAGCTGCAATCGCCGACGTCCAACCAAGCACGGGCCCTGCAAGCTTTGAATCAAAAATGATGGGAATCATTCTGAATGTCGAACCGTTGCCGATGCCGGTTGTAATGAACAAAAGCAGAAAGAGTAGCAGGAACGGAACGAAGAATACTTCCGGTGCCGGTGAATTGCTGGCAGCCTTGATATTGTACGCTACACCTAACGCCGCGAAAATCATGACTACGGTGTCCCATTGAGTGACACGCGCGCCGCCAAACTTATCGGATAGCCAACCGCCGACCGGACGAATCAACGAACCAACCAACGGACCAAGCCATGCATAGGCAAAGGGATTCGGCGCGTGAGGATTGGCACTCCCGTCCGGAAGTGATCCGAAGACATCTTGGATGAGCTTTGGGAATGCCGCCGAATATCCGATAAATGAACCAAAGGTCATGACATAAAGCCAGGTCATAACCCAGTTGTGCTTCTCTTTGAAGATTGCAAACTGGTTGCTCAAATTCTGGCGAATCTTTACAGGCGACAAATATCTAATCAGGATTAGCGTCAACACTATGGTGATCGGCAAGACAATCCACATATTGACTTTGAGCGCGACCAACAGATACAGTCCCAATGCTGATCCAGCAAAGCCCAGTAGTGTCAAGTAAAGCATTTTGGCAATAGCGGCCGCGGAAGAACCGACACTGTGTATTGCAAGGTTATTCATAAGCAACCATGCAAGGATCGCTAAGACGGCAAGGATGGGCACCCATACAAATCCGCCGTTTTGAATCCAGACTAGAGTGCCTGCGGGCTGCGCACCAACCGCGGCGGCAGTTTTCCAGGCATTTCCGCCGAAAGCTCCGAACGCACCGAATGTCATCACGAACGGCAACAAGACTTGCATAATGCTGACGCCAAGATTTCCTAAACCGGCATTGAGTCCCAATGCGGTGCCCTGAATTCGCTTCGGGAAAAAGAGGCTGATATTGGACATCGAGGACGCGAAGGCACCTCCGCCGATTCCTGACAATGCAGACAGGATTACAAAAGTGGAGTACGACGTGCCGGGAGCACGCAGCGCCAATCCAAGGCCGAGTGCCGGGAGTATCAGCAAGGCGGTCGTAACCGCGACGACATTGCGGCCGCCGCTCAATGCGACAAAGAAGGAATTGGGAATACGCAATGTTGCACCCGTCAAACCGGCTATCGAAATCAACGTATAGAGCATTGCCTTGTTTTTGGCTGGATCAGGATCGAATTGAAAGCCAAGCTCCTGCATCTTGGTCGTAATAATCGACCAGAACATCCAGACGGCAAATCCACACAGCAAACATGGAATGGATATCCAGAGATTTCGGTAAGCGGTGCGCTTGCCTTCCCGCTCCCAGAACGATTGGTCTTCAACGTTCCAATGAATTAATGTCTGAGCCATTTGCGTTTCCGTTCCAGTTTTGATTAGGCAGGCGTCGTTTCTACGGGGTGATCGTGTCGATCCTCGATGTGGCGCATTAACACAGGCGCATTCTTATGCATCATCTTCTGAACCACAAAGTGCATCCAAATAAGACAAATGAACGAAAGCACACCGAGAAAGATCCATAGCGTCGTCCAGATACCCGTCCATTTGAGCATATAGCCAAACAGGATTGGACATACAAATCCACCCAATCCACCGACGACGCCGACAATTCCTCCGACGACGCCGATCTGCTCTGGATAGTAGTCGGGAATATGGCGATACACGGCTGCTTTGCCGATTCCCATCATGATTCCGACTACAAAGACTAAGAAAGTGAATATCCAAATGTTTGCCTGAAAAAACAGATGCGTAATACCGCGGGCCAGTAGCTGCTTCTTGACGATCTTGTCACCGACTGAAACAACCGGACTGTGCCAGAATTCACCTGAGGGAAAGACGAGAAATGTATTGTCTTGATTTTTGCGCCACGCCGCTGGCTCGGGGCGAATTTTGTATTCGCGTTGATCAATGCGAACAAGCGTATCGGATACAAACGTGACGGTACCTGCTCTGGCCGCCGTCACGCCAGAACCGGGAGATTCAATGTCCATGCGTGGAACACAAAGTAATGCGCAGCCGAACAAACAACTGCCCAACACCCAATACATGATGCGACGCGCGCCAAACTTGTCCGACATCCAGCCGCCCAAGGCGCGAATCAAACCGGAGGGAAGGCTGAAGATTGAGGCCATGAGACCTGCTGATGCAACACTCATGGTATAAACGTTCACGTAGTATGGAACAAGCCACTGTGCTAAGGCAACGAATGCTCCGAAGACCAGGAAGTAGTAGAGTCCAAACCGCCAAACGCGCACGTATTTCAACGGTTCGAGACGCTGCTTTAGCGTCAATCCCGCCGAGTGCGCTATCTTCTTCTCGTATGTCAGAAAGTAGAATATGATTGCCATAACTACAAGCGCGGCCGCATAAATCTTGGGCAGTGTGCGCCAGCCGTCAACATTTGCTCCGTTGTCCGTCAACCATTTAAGTAAGACCGGCGCGCCCATACTGGTTAAGGCAGCACCTGCATTACCGACTCCGAAGATGCCAAGCGCAGTTCCTTGTCGCTCTTTGGGAAACCAAACCGAAGTATACGCAATACCAACTGCGAACGCAGCCCCTGTAAGACCAAATCCTAAGCTTGCAAAGACAAACTGATAGTACTCGTTAGCCGCACCTGTCATGAACATCGGGATTGCGGAGATGAGCATCAGAATTGTGTAAACTCTTCTTCCACCGTATTTATCCGTCAGAACACCGACGGGGAGCCGCATTAGCGATCCCGTCAACACTGGGATACCGATCAACCAACCCATCTGCGCTTTATCCCAAAGGAAGATGTCGTTGTCCACAAGATAGGTGATCAGTACACCATTCATCATCCACCCGGCGAAGCAGATGGTGAAGGCCAGTGTGTTCAGGATGAGAACCTGGATTGCTCGTCTGCGATCTTGCACGATTATCCCTCGATTTGCTTATGGATAGCGTTCAACGGACGATTTCGTGGACGCGCTGGCGGCGAAGCCGTGTAACAGGTGGCTGAATCCATAGAATCCTGCGATGGTAGCCAGCACGATTAAAATAACATGGAGCCTGAATGCTTTCAGGTTATGCAGGAACAGCCTCATTGGCTCGCCATGAACATTGTTCAGGGGATGAGTTCCTTCCAAGTACTCTTGAGCATCTGTAATTCCATCGCCATCGAGATCACTTTGATATCCATAGACCTCGGCCAACTGCTCAGGATGTGCACGCAGTTCGAGAAACTTAGTTTTTCCGATGACGGTAATGATATTGTTCCCGAACGCATTCAGAATGGGGCTCTGGATGGGCACACCGGGAGCGAATGCACCGCGTGCAGCATTCAGCTTGTTCAACTCGTCGGGCGTCAAGCTTCCGATTTGGCCGCGCGATGCTCCTTCGGGGCCGTCGCCATTGGCGTGACACATCGCGCAGTTAATGGGCCGTCCAGAGTGAATTTGCGAGAATTTCTGGAATTCGGGGTAGGCGTAGCAATTGCCGACGATTACGAGAGTGAACAGCAATTGGAGTGTCTTGGTCATGCTTTTCACCCCTTGATTGCGTGATAAATGTTTTCGCCAAACAATGTCATGACGATCATATACGCGGCAATCGCTGAAGCAATCCAGCGCATTGTCTTGTGACTCGTGCCCTTAAAGATCCACGGCGCCGCAAACAAACCAAGCGTCGCGAGAGTCATGACCACGATGATGATCCAAAACGGCAGCAGCTCCATCGGATAGTAGACAAAGTAGAAGTACCACTCTGGTTTGATACCGTCAGGCGTCGAACCCAAGGCGTTGTAGGGTTCCAGCAATGGATAGGGAAATAATGAATCAAAGGGCAGACACAGGGCGAGGATGAATAGTACAAGGAACGCGATTCCCCATTCCTTGAAGTCTTTAAGAATAAATATCGGGAAGAACTTGTCTTTGCGACGCGGCTTGTCCTCGATACCGGGACTCATGCCGTGTAACTGAACCGAAAGGACATGCAGTCCGATCACGCCGAATACCAGTAAAGGCAGGATAACGACATGCAGTGCAAAGAATCTGCTTAGAGTCGCTTGTCCGATGGCTGGCGCTCCTTGAATGGTCACGCGCACATCTTCGGCAAGATGCGACAAAGCCGCAGGCAGGTACTGTCCCATTTGGTCGATTGAAGCCAAGCCGACTTTCGTGGCATTGACGGCAATTTGATTCCACGGTAGGAGATAACCTGTGAATCCAAATCCAAAAGTGATCAGGAGCAACAGCACGCCCGCGATCCACGTGATCTCGCGCGGCTTGGCGAATGCTTTCATGGCCAGTGCGCTGAGCATATGCGCTATGACGCAAAAGATCATGAAGGAAGCGGACCATGCGTGTAGGTTCCGAATCAACGCGCCCATTGTCACGAAATGCGTGATGTACTCTACGGACTCATGCGCTTCGCTGACCGTCGGTTCATAATAAAATAGAAGCATCATCCCCGTGAAGACTTGGATGATGAAAAAGAACAGTGCCAGACCGCCGACGTAGTATCCCCATGACATGCGATGAACCGGAACCTCTTTTTCCGTGATCATGTGACGGACGTCGAGCTTGTGCAACGGCATTCGCGACGCGATGAAGTCAAACATGGTGTTGACGAATGGCTGTTTCATCAAGCCTCCGCCGATAGCGATCTGACAATGTAGAGTGAATAGCCGTCCGCCAAGGCCGGGTCAAGTCTTCCGGTGCGTGAACCACGCGGGCTTTCGGTCGCGACTTCAGTTCCTTGCTCGTCGCGCAGCACCCAGGCAATGCGATCAAGCGGCGCCTTTGCGGGGGCGCCTTCGTTGGGCATCCCGGTCTTGATGTCAAAGTAAGAAACGTGACACGGGCAGAGAATGCGGCCGCTTGCATCAACTTGGTTTCCGACCGTGCAGCCTAAGTGCGTGCACTTGGCAGACAGCAGCATGGGCCATCCATCTTCAGCGCGAAACGCGAGCCCGGGGCGCATCGAGTAATCAATGAAGTACTTCCCAATGGTATTGTTCAACTCTGCGAGTTTCGCTACATAGATATGATCGCTGCGCAAGCGTTCGAGTTCAAGCTCCTTCTCTTCGGCGGTTAGTTGCAGCCGACGCAAGCGCGTTTCCAGTAAATTTGCTTCTTCATCGTGATGCAGACCGGGCATTTGGAAGAAGCGGCCCAGTTTGTCTAATACACCAACGGAGAGCAGAAGCCCGGAAGCGCTTAATCCAAATGCAGCCTTCAAGAAATGACGGCGTGACTCCTGTGTAACTCGGGCGGCGACCGCCTGATTGTTGCGACGCGGGTTGTTCCAAACGACTTTTTGCGGTGAGCGAAAGAGGTACTGGAGTGGAACTGACACCATGTGAATCAGGCGCGTGAACGGCAGCATGAGCAAGATGAGCCATGCGCCGACCACGTGCGCTTGAATCGCAATCGGCATGTCTCTGATAATTGTCGCGTCTGGACTGAAAGTGATCAAACTCCAGACGTAGGGAGTCAATGTTCCGGTTGACCAACTCGCGCCCCAGCGGTAGCCGCCAGCCACCATTAGTCCCAATCCAACTTGTGCCAACAATAGTGTCGCGACGATGAAATCGCCGATGTTTGTAGATTTCTGCAACCGCGCGGTCGTTAGGCGACGGTAGAAGAGCACAATCAATCCAAGTAAGCACAATACGGCTGCCGCGATTCCGATTGTTTCGGCCGTCGCAAGCAAGAGTGGCACAGCCATCAATCGTTGCCACACGCCTGGCAACAGAAACGCGACAAAATGGCCGAGGAAGATAATCAAGATGCCAATATGCCATGGCGCAGATCCCCACAGGAGTTTCTTACCCTCAAGAAACTGCGAGGACAACGATGAGATTCCGTATTGGTCATTGCGAAAGCGCCAGACTGTGCCTACAATGCAGATCAAGATCGCAGCGTAAGGCAGACCGACAAATGCGAACAACTCAAGCATATGTTGCCTCCTTCCCTGTTTCAGTGGCTACAATTGAGATTGTCGCCTTGATCAAGTAAGAAAATGGGTTTGATTTTGAGTCCAAGAATTCAGCGATTTTCGCCATTCCCGGCAATAAAATAAATTGTGCAACTTCCTCACGCGCGTTGTTCTCAGCGAACGGAAGAAATCGAACGACAGTGCTCATATGATCCGCTGATTCGCCAGTCACCGGAAAACTCGCAACGCGATACATGTCCAATAGCCCAACCATAAGATGGGAGCGCTTGAAACTCTCGACACCGAACAGGTGCACGCTCAGCGCAGGCGAGCACATCGGGTTAAGATCAAATGTGCGAGTGTAGAGTTCTTGCAACTCGAACGGAGACAACTCGGCAATCGCATCGCGAAACGCTCGTAAGCACTTTATTGATTTATTGCTCACTCTGGAATCGATAACATTGTTCAGCACAGACAAGTAGTCCGTTTGCGGATGGCACAGGAGAATTGCCAGTTCCCGGCATGACATTTCAAATGAACTCGTTGCCATTACACATTCCTTTCTGCGCCGGAGGTCTTGCCGAATCCGCAACTTCCCTTGCAATCCTGCACGTCACACATACTTCCTATCGCTTCTTCGCGCTGAAGCGGCGGAAGTACGTAGCGCTTATGCACTGTGGGCACTGCCGTCAAAAGGTAGATTTCTTCCGCCTCCTCCGGCGTTGTTCCGGCTTCGCGCATGATCCGATTGACGCGATCATCCTGCACGTCGCCGACTTCCTGCGCCCGCTTATAGTAGCGAACAGCCATGAGTTTTTTGAGCGAAGCGGTTACAACCGCCTCATTGCCCGCGCTGAACAATCTTGCCATGTACTTGATTGAAAGGCGCGATTTGTCAAGCGAGGTGAAGAATGACTCTTCTGCATGATCATAAGGCTGGTCGCCGTCTTTCCCCATCACGGGTAATAGCGGCGGCACATAAAAGAGCATCGGCATCGTGCGGTACTCAATGTGCAGCGGTAGGGCAAGTTTCCATTGCACGACGTACTTGTACACAGGTGATTTGCGCGCGGACTCGATCATTTCGTCACTGATGCCATTGGCGCGTGCCGAAGCAATCACATTCTCATCGTTAGGATCACAGATGACGTCGCGTTGCGCTTCTACGAGCAACGGATCCGCCGTTTTCATTGCGGATTCGATTCGGTCAGCATCATAAAGCAACACTCCGAGGTAGCGAATTCGGCCCACGCACGAATGGAAGCAGGCAGGTGCTTGACCCGTTTCGAGGCGCGGATAACAAAGAATGCACTTCTCTGATTTGCCGGTGACCCAATTGTAGTAGATCTTCTTGTAAGGACATGCGGAAATGCAGGCGCGCCATCCGCGGCACACGTCCTGATTGATCAAAACAATCCCGTCTTCACCGCGTTTGTAAAGCGCACCTGAAGGACACGACGCCACACAGCTCGGATTAGCGCAATGATTGCAAATGCGCGGCAAATACATGAAAGCCACGCGTTGAATCTCAAAGAGCTGCTGCCGCTCTTCAGGCGTAAGCAGATCGTAGTTGACGTCATTCGCAGCATAGAGTGGCGAACCGGAGAGATCGTCATCCCAATTGGGGCCGCCCTCAATCCTCATCTCTTCGCCGGTGATCTGCGAGATCGGCTTGGCAGTCGGCTGATCGTCGCCTTCAGGTGCATCAAAGAGATTTTCGTACTCGTACGTCCACGGCTCGTAGTAGTCTTCCAATCCGGGTTGATTCGGATTATAGAACAGCTTCAGCAGTCCACCTAATTTCGACTGTGACTTGAGTTGAAGATCCTTGCTGCCGTTGAGCTTCCAGCCGCCCTTGTAGCGATCCTGATCTTCCCAGCGATGTGGAAAGCCCGTACCGGGTTTTGTTTCAACATTATTCCACCACATGTACTCCGCACCGGGTCGGTCTGTCCACACATTTTTGCAGGCCACGCTGCATGTGTGACAACCGATGCATTTGTCGAGGTGAAACACCATGGAAACTTGTGCTCTAATATCCATTGTTCACCTTTACCAGATTACTTTTTCGAGTTTCTTGACGGCAACAAATGTATCCCGATTCACGCCTGGAGGTCCCCAGTAGTTGAACGCGTATGTAAACTGACCATAACCACCAATCATAAAGAGCGGTTTGAGGCGCGCTCTGGTCAAGCTATTGTGACCGCCCGCACGACGGTTGCCGCGCTCGGGTGATTTCGGGATCCCCAACGTGCGTTCGGGCGAGTGATAGATGAAACACATACCGCGTGGAATGCGTGCGCTGACGTTGACGCAGGTGCACACGACTCCGTTATCATTGAAAATTTCGACCCAATCGTTGTCTTCTACTCCCAATAGCAGAGCATCTTTATCATTTATCCAAATCGGGTCGTGACCACGACTCAATGTGCGCATTCTCAAGGTGTCGCCATAAGTCGAGTGAATCGACCACTTGCCGTGTGGCGTCAGGTAATTCAATACGAGTGTTCCGCCCCCTGGTTTTGACTGTGCCAAGTCGCCGAGGATCTCTCGCGACGCGCGTGGCTTGTAGGTCGGCAGATTCTCGCCATAAGCGATGTAAGCCTCGTGATCAAGGTAGTAATGCTGCCTGCCGCTTAGCGTACGCCATGGTACAAGTCCTTCCACATTTTGACAATACGCTGAATATGTACGCTTGTCACTCGTTACCCCTGACCAAAACGGCGTCGTGAGAATTCGCCTCGGTTGAGCAGCGACATCATCGAATGTTATGCGAACAGAGCGAGTCTTCTCGGCGGCATGCGAATGGTCAATGCCGGTATTAATCGCTTCCGATTTGTACGATCGGAACGCCAATTCACCGTTGGTCTCAGGGGCAAAATTCAGAATCGCTTCGCAAACAAGCAAGTCTTCGCGCAAGGATGGGAAGACTCCCCCCCCCCACTTTTCAGTAGGATTGTTCTCCATGTATGCATCATACATATCGGCAACTTCAAACTGAATGCCATGCATGCCGAGGCCCTTGCGGAAATTGGGACCAAGGCTGATGAATTTGTTGAAGACATTCTTATAGTCCCGCGTAACCACTTTGATGATGGGCATCGTCTTGCCGGGGATCGCTTCACACTCACCTCTGGACCAATCCTTGATAGAGGGTTGAGCGATTTCAGCGGGCGTATCGTGGGCGAGCGGCGCGGTTACGACATCTTCAATTGGATCGGGCAGATAGCGCTCGGCAAGTTTCGAAGTCGCTTTCGCGATCTCGCGAAATATATCCCAGTCACTTTTAGATTCCCAGCACGGTGGAACAGCAGCTTGCAACGGATGAATGAAGCTGTGCATGTCTGTTGAATTCAGATCGTTCTTCTCGTAATACGTCGCGGCCGGCAAGATAATATCAGAATAGAGTGCGGAAGAATCCATACGATAGTTCAAGTCCACAACGAGATCCATCTTGCCCAGTTCGACTTTGTCGTGCCACACAACGTCGTCGACATGCTCCTTCGCCTGCTCTTTTGCGATGAGGTTTGTGTGCGTTCCCAGATAATGCTTCAGAAAATACTCATGGCCTTTAGCGGATGATAGCAAGGCGTTTCCTCGCCAGATGTAAAAAAGGCGCGGGAAACATTTGGGAGAATCCGGGTCTTCAACTGCAAACTTAAGCTTCTTCGCCTTCAATCTGTCCACGACATTCTTGACAATTGAGGCTTCGTCCGTTGCGCCGTTGCTGCGTGCTTCCTTTGCAACTTCAAGCGAGGATTGATCAAATTGCGGGTATGAGGGCAACCAGCCAGCCCGCACGGCTTGCACCTGTCTATCAATGGTATGTCCATGCGCCATGCTATGAGAGCGATCGGCGACCGGACAGATGTCATCGAATTTTGAATCGTATCGCCATTGATCGGAATTGACATAATGAAATGACGGGGTGTTTTGCAGTCGCGGCGGCGCTGACCAGTCGGTTCCAAATGCGATGGGCGCCCACGAAGTTTGCGGAACGAGTTTTTCCTGGCCGACATAATGATTGAGTCCGCCGCCGTTCTTGCCGACACAGCCACAAAGCATAAGGCTGGAAATGATCGAGCGGTAGATCAGATTGTTGTGGTACCAGTGGTTGACGCCTGCTCCAATGATGACGCTGCATTTACCGCCGCTCTTTTCAGCAGTCGTCGCCCATTCACGGGCGAAGCGTATCACAACATCACCGGACACTCCGGTAAATTTCTCCTGCCACGCAGGACTGTACGAATGCTCCGGTTCGTCATAGGGTGCAGGCTTTGATGCGTCGCGATTTACGCCGTATCTAGCGACAAGCAACTCGAACGCAGTTGTGGCATAGACGTCGCCATTCGGAGTCTTGATTTTGCGAACAGGAACCAACGATTGGACCCAGCTGTCACCGTGCTCAGCGGAAAACTCCGGCAACGAAACAGTGACCAGTTCATCGGTCTTTGGATCGAGCATAAGCAGTGGATCAAACGCTTTGCCTGTTCGCTCGTCTTCAAGTTTAAGATTCCATTGACCCTTCTTCGTTTGCCAGCGGTGGCCAACAGTTCCTTGCGGAAGTCTAAGTTCGCCGGTTGCGGAGTCGAGCATGAAGAATTTCCACTCTGCATTGTCAACGCTCTTTGTGTCGACAACTTGCGAGGCGCGTACGTATTGACCGGGCTTGAAGGTTCCATCAGCTTGCTTGTGCAATTCAACCAGAATTGGCCCATCGGTAAATTGCTTCTGATAGTCTACAAAAAATGGAACCATACGTTCGACGTAGTATTCGCGTAGAATTGTGTGTCCGACGGCCATCCAGAAAGCCGAATCCTGCCCTTGATGAATCGGCACCCACTCATCGGACACCTTTGACACCATCGAGAAGTCCGGAGAAAAGACAACGACTTTTGCGCCGCGATGCCGTGCTTCCACCAAGAAATGCGCATCAGGCGTGCGCGTCATCAGGACGTTCGAACCTACAACCGCAATGAAGTTCGACTTGAACCAATCTGCACTTTCAGCGACATCGGTTTGTTCGCCCCAAACTTCAGGCGAGGCCGGCGGCAAATCGCAATACCAATCGTAGAACGAAAGGGAAACGCCGCCCATCAGTTGCATGAAGCGCGCGCCTGCGGCATAACTCACCATGGACATCGCAGGAATCGGCGAGAACCCCGCGATACGATCGGGGCCGTGCTTCATTACGGTGTGAATGTTTGCGGCGGAAAGAATTTCGAGAGCTTCATCCCAACTGAATCTGCGCAGGCCGCCCTTGCCGCGCGCAGTGTGGTAGCGCGATCGTGATTCTGGATTCGAGACGATTGAATTCCAAGCCGCGACAGGATCATCGGGAAACTGGAGTTTCGCTTCGCGCCACAAATCAATCAGCGCTCCGCGCACATAGGGATACTTGACGCGGATCGGACTGTAGATATACCACGAGTAGGAGATTCCGCGTTGACAGCCGCGCGGTTCATACGGCGGAATATCCTTGTCAATAATCGGATAATCGAGCGCCTGCATTTCCCATGTGACAATGCCATTCTTGACGTAGATATTCCAGCTGCATCCACCTGTGCAATTCACGCCGTGCGTGCTGCGAATAATCTTGTCATAAGACCAACGATTGCGGTAAAAGTCTTCCCACTCTCGCTGTTTGGGATCAAAAAGATCTGTAATCCAACTCATGCTGTACCTCGATGGCGCGAAAGGCTGTTGCGTGGGCGTTTGCGATATAGTCCAACCACAATTAGGAGGCTGATCACTCCGAGTGACGCGCCCAAGATTGGCGCCTTGTCTTCCATGCTCGCGGTCGGCATCAAGTTGGGGTTGGACAAATATTCGGCCAAGTGAACAGCTTCCTGGGCGGTAATCGGTTGATTCTTGTATGTGCCTGACATGACCAGAAATTGTGTTTGCTGAATCGCGGAAGTCATAGCAACTTTCCCCATTCGAGTATGCAGTCCGGTCAGGTCAGGGCCCAGCGAACCACCCATAGCGCCCGCGCGATGACATGTAGCACACGCGATACCGCCATTGGCCAATTGCGTTGCGCCTTCGAACAGTCTCTGACCTTCACTAAGTGATGCTGGCGCAAGGGTTGCCGCAACTGCCTTGCTTGCCAGTTCTTGCGCGATTTGAATTCGCTCTTGTGTGCGCGTATCCTGCAGAAGATTCACAAATTGGTTGATCTCGTCTTGAGACATTGGCCCGACACGCGGTTCCATCAGCTTTATCTTTGCGGCAAGTTCGGGTTTTGGCCAAGCGCGTGTGGGCAAAAGGTCGGGGCCGGTGAGCTTGCCGCCACCAACTGTATGGCAGCCTGCGCATTTTTGCGCGTAGCTTTGTGCCGCAACATCAACATGAGATGTCGTGTCCGATGCCTGAAGCGAGTCAGGCGATTGCGCACGTCCCAACGGCGACAATAGTGTGATTGCAGCAAACAGAGCGAGCACGATTCGTGTCATAAAGCCACCTCGTCCGTACTCATGTAATTCTCAGCTTTGCCAAGTTCTGCGGAATGTACAATAACAGGATCTCCAACTTTGATGACGCCGCCCTTTTTCACAATTGCAAAAATTCCTTCGCGGGGCATCACGCAGTCACCCGCACGATAGAAGATCGCGCACTTCTGATGACACTCTTTCCCGATTTGAGTGATTTCCAATTCAGTATCGCCAATAGCTACGCGCGTCCCGATAGCAAGGTTAGGAATGTCTATGAATTCGGTTGTGAGATTCTCTGCGAAGGCTCCGGGTCGAACCGGCACACCTTTGTCGCGCATCTTCTGGACACTCTCCATGGCCAGAATACTGATTTGACGATGCCAGTCTCCCGCGTGCACGTCATTCTCCATCCCCCAGTTCTCTATCAGCCGCACTTCTTGCTGATTAGATTTTGGAATGCCGCGGCGCGTGCTGGTCGAGATTGCGACGATTTTGCCGCTTATCGTTTGCTCAGCAGTGTCTATGATGCACTCTGACATCAGTTATCCTCCAATTTCTATCATGCTGAGATCGTTCAACGCCGTGAGTTCCGTTGGGTCAGGGTGACCTTCTGGTTTTGCGAGAACGGCTCGAGTAATCACACTCTTGATATGGTCTTCGGAAGCTCCTGCCCGTAGCAGTTCGCGAAGTTGTGCTTGAGCCGGATAGAATAAACATGCTTTCAAAGCGCCGTCAGCGGTTAAGCGCAAACGCGAGCATGTAGAACAGAAACTTCGAGACATGGACGCGATGAAGCTGATCTTGCCTCGAAAGCCGGGAATCATGAAGTCTTCCGCCACACGGTTGGCAATGAATGTGTCGGGCATCGCATGCAAAGCGTAGGTTTGTTCGATTCGTTCGCGCATCGCGGCATAAGACACAACGCCAGTCGGATCCCACTGATTCCCTTTGAACGGCATATACTCGATGAAGCGAACATTGACGGGTTTGCGCTTGGCCAGCTCAACGAAGTCCAGCATCTCATGCTCGTTCACGCCGGCCATGACCACCATGTTGATCTTGACCAGCTCGAATCCGGTCTGAATCGCAGCCTCGATAGATTCGAGCACTTGTTTCAGTGCGTCTCTGCGCGCGATCTTCTTGAATGTCTCCCGATTCAGACTGTCCAGACTGATATTCACTCCACTCAGCCCCTGCTTGCTTGAGCGACAGAGCGCTGCGGGCAAATAGAACTCCGTTTGTTGTCAACGAAACGGAATTGATACCGTCAATTGTCGCCAGTCGCACGACCAGGTCCGCAAGATCGTGACGGGTAGTGGGCTCTCCCCCGGTCAGCCGGATCTTCTTGACTCCCAGCCCGGCCATGACGCGCGCGACCTGGACAATCTCATCACTACTCAGCAGCTGTTCGTTCGTTTTCCATTGCAATCCAGCAGCGGGCATGCAATAGGTACAACGCAAGTTGCAGCGGTCGGTCACGGAGATTCTGAGATAATCATGAACACGACCGAAACGATCCACAAGTATATTTTGGGAATCGCCCAGATTATTTTGTGGAATGTTGCGTTCCATCATGCTGTTTGCTCTTGTCTTATAGCTTCAGCAGCTTTGCTAAGTGTGCGTTGCGCTAACGATCCAATAGTGGTAGCTTCCACAAAGTGCTGAAGTGTCGTTCGCGTGCCGTCCCAAACATCCCCAAGCGGGCAGAGTGTGCATTCACCGCAGTTTCCAAAGGCAAGCGGGCACTCAGTAACCCATTTTCGGAATCAAAGAGTGTCAGCACATGCATCAAAGAGATAGAATCGGGGTCTTGCACGAGGACGTATCCGCCGTTGGGGCCACGGACGGACGAAATGAGTCCCTGTGTTTTTAAAACTCCGAGTACTTTGCTGAGATAGGGGCGCGGGATGCCTTCCCTACTGGCCACATCCGTAGCCAGCCAACGGCTGTCCTTTGGCTGGCATGCCAACCAAGTCAACGCCCGAACCGCATAAGCGGCTGAATGGGAAAACAACATAAAAGAGTATTATATCTTTTTATCTAAATATATGGTATATTGGGCCGTCTGTCAAGTCAAAGCGAAACGAGCACACTTCTAAAATAATAAAATATATCTTATTAGATAAATTTTGTCCTATTCACCATGAAAAATTTCAAGATGATTCATTCCTCATAAGTCGTTGACATCGAGCGATCTGGGGCAGCTGGAGCCATGTTATCCGCCCCAAACTGCTGCTTCACTCTATCCCTCACAGTTTAGAAAGTGGCGACAGTGCCGATGATTCGCTATAATTGTCCGTTATGAATGATGGCAACAGCACAACAAAGATCGCAATTGCCATCCTGGCAGGTGGCAGAAGCTCGCGAATGGGAGTTTCTAAGGCAGGTGTCAGATTGGTTTCTGGCAAATCTCTTTTTGACCATGTATACGATTGTGCATGCGAACTCAATCTGCCGTGTATCGCGGTTGGTCATGTTGATGGCGTCAAATTAACGCGTATACAGGTTTGCAAATTCTTCCTGACGAAATCACTGATCGCGGGCCGGTTGG
Organism: bacterium; assembly: GCA_016702305.1. Taxonomy (NCBI): domain Bacteria; species bacterium. The sequence continues at coordinate 4,236 of JADJEH010000016.1, read as the reverse complement.
CGCTGCTTGGGTTGTTCGGAAGCAATCTCGCACGTCACTATCTTATATTGGCCTGTGATCAACCATTGCTAACACCCGAGTTACTGGGCCGCCTGCTTGTTGAGGTTGACGAACGATCCACGGTGTTTAGCGATTTGAAACAAACATACAACTCGCCCCTGCCCGGTCGTTACCCCTGCGAGCTTGCTGCCGATCGTCGAGAAATTGCTACTCCAACCCCGCGCGTCGTTGCAGGAGCTGCTAACTCTGTCGAATGCGCGAACGATCTGCCTTGATCAAACCGATTGGGACATGCTGCGCGGCGCAAACACTCCAGAGGATGTTGTGGCCATCAACGCTATCCTGTGCTCCACCCGCTGATAACATAAGACAATAGGAAAAATAGTGATTGACGTATCTGAGAAGAACCGCACAATGCGGTCTGCCGTTGCGGAATCGGTCTTGACCGTTTCTCCCTCGGTCATAGAACGCATTCAAGCGGGAACCGTACCTAAGGGCGATCCACTCGAAGTCGCGCGCGTGGCAGGGGTGATGGCCGCCAAACGAACATCGGATATCATTCCATTCTGCCATCCTGTTCCGATAGAATACATCAAGATTGAGAACAACATCGCTGCTGATCGGATCACATTGACGGCAACGGTCAAGGGTATCTATCGCACCGGCATGGAAATGGAAGCAATGACCGCTGCTGCGGTGGCCGCGTTAACCGTGTACGACATGCTCAAGATGCTCGATGACGACATGGAGATTTAAGTGTGCGCTTGCTGAAAAAGCAGGGGGCAACTCAGATTTCAGAGACGCGTTCACGGAGTCGTTGAAGGCCGCTGTCTTGGTAATGTCCGACTCGATTTCGGCTGGCAAAAGAACAGACGGCTCCGGGCTGTTGATTTGTGACCGCTTGACAAACCTGGGACTTGTGGTTCAGAATTACAAGATTATCCCCGACGACAAGGAATTGATCATCGCAACGCTGAAAAATATTGCGATGTAGACCAAGTTGATTTGGTTATGACGACGGGCGGAACCGGTTTCAGTCCGCGCGACACTACGCCTGAAGCAATGCGTGAAATCATCGAGCGCGAAGTCCCGGGCATACCTGAAGCCATTCGGACTTACGGTCAGGAACGCACACCCTATGCGATGCTCTCGCGCGCTGTGGCCGGTTTGCGGAAACACTTTAATTGTCAACTTGCCCGGCTCAAAGCGCGGAGTGCAGGAATCCTTGACGCACTTCTACCAGGAATGCTGCACGCGTTTCAAATGATCTGGGGTGGTGGACATGAACGGCCAAAGAAAGCAATGTAAGCAATCGTGATCAGCTTTAACGAAGCGCAATCCATCATTCTTAAGCACGTCAAGCTTTTAGCGCGTGAAACAAAGCAGCTTGCCGAATCACGCGATTGCTATCTTGCAGAAGACATTAGTGCGCCGTTTCCTGTTCCGCGCTTTGACCACAGCGCTGTAGATGGGTATGCAATCAGAGCAGCCGATGTTGCAAGCGCAAATGTCGACAACCCTGGTGAGGTTGAACGTTATTGGGACTGTCAAGACTGGCGATGTCGCAGGCAACTCCGTGACATCCGGTTGCGCCATCAGAATATTCACCGAGCCATGCTCCCGCCGTGCGCAGATACAGTTGTCATGGTTGGAAGACACTGTGTTCAAGAACGACTCAATTCAAGTTTCCGCTCCGCTTAAGACGAACAAGAATATTCGGCGAACCGGCGAGGAGTTTGCTAAAGACTCAATTTGCTTACCCAAATCAACGAAGCTTACACCTGCTGCAATCGGGCTGACAGCGACACTTGGCTATCAGTCAGGTTCAAGTTTACAGAAAGCTTCGCGTGGCGCTTGTCATCACAGGTAGCGAACTTGTTGCGCCGGGGGCTCCGCTCGGCGATGCACAGATCTGGGACTCCAACCGCTTTGCTTTGACAGCTGCGCTTTCCGATCTCGGTATCGAGCACATCCTGACTTATGCCTCGAAAGACGATCGGCAGACGCTTCAAAACTGTATTCTGCAAGCGCTGCATGAAGCGGATGTTGTCAGTACCTCCGGCGGTGCGTCAGTCGGAGATGGTAGACTACGTAAAGCCTGCACTGCAAGCAATAGGCGCAACTATCCAGTTTGACAAAGTCGCAATTAAGCTGGCAAACCAACAGTCTTCGCGACATTGAAGACAAACTCATAATGGGACTTCCGGGTAATCCTGTTTCAGCTTTGGTTACCTATCTGCTTTTTTGTTAAACCCGCACTTCAAAAATGATGGGCTGTACTGTTGAGTCAAACATTGGTCATTTCGCCACGCTGGAAGGCAACCCCACCAAACGGACACCGCGCACGGAGTTTGTGGCGTGCGGGAAATCTTCACCAAAGAAGAAGTATCGCCTGTTACACCATGTATCGGCCAGGAATCGCACATGCTCGGTGGGCTTGTCACTGCTGATTCACTGATCATTTTTGACGGCGAACCGCGCACAGCGACCAATCGTAGTCAGGTTCAAGTGCTTCCTATTATTTGGTCGTGAGCACCGTGATTGAACCGCATTCACTCGCTTCTGTTTCCGCTGCTGCTCCTGATATTTTTTGTGGCTGCCATCTACTCTTCGGGTTGGGCACGGCGCATCGGGCTATTGGGCTGTGCTTGCAATGTTCCTTGCCAGTCGCTCAGTTGTCCGGCACGGCCTTGGTGTTAAACGTCATGGTCTCGTTACTCGCGTTTTGGTCATTCTATCGCGGTGGACATAAGCTTCCGCCATTTGTTTGGGTCCCGGTGGCGTCGTTGGTGCCGTTCTCCTTTATCGGTGGAGCTTTGACCGTCACAGACAGCATCTACAAGTTTCTGCTTGCTGCGGCTTTGATCCTTTCAGCCGCTCGATTGGCAATCGGAGAAACGCGCGTCAACTGTCGAAAGTACCAGGACACCGCAGTCGCTTGCACTGCGGGAGTCGGCCCGTCAATTGGTTTTCTATCCGGTATTGTCGGTGGGGGTGGTGGAATATTTCGAGCCCAATCGCCATCTTTTGCGCTGGACGACTGTGAAATCGGCCGCAACTCTGTCGGCGTTGTTCATCCTCGTGAATTCACTTTCTGGAATCGTGGGTCGTGCAATGACTCACAAATTAACTGTGACACCGGCGCTCGGCCTAATCATCTCCGTATTTGCCGGCGGACTCATCGGTTCATATTTCGGCTCAAAGCACTTTGATGGGATATTTCTGCGGCGTGTCTTGTCGCTGGTTCTGCTAATCGCTGCGTCTAGCTGATCTGGACAAGTTTAGAGCGACAAGGTTTCGATGATCTTCTCAAAACAAACAAGCTACGCCATACGCGCATTGGTCTATCTTGCTCAGAATAGCGCAAACGGCCCCGTGCTTGTAGCTACAATCGCGAAGGCAGAATACTTGACTGCGCCATTCCTATCCAAACTTATGGGAGAATTATCTGCCAACGGAATCGTCTCTGGAGCGCGCGGGCCAGGTGGGGATTTACCTTCGCAAAAGAGCCAAATATATTTCATTGTATGACATCTTTCTTTTGTACGACGGCCTCACGCTTTCTAAGGCGTGACATCGTCTTTGTTGGTGGTATTTGTAGTGATGAAAACCGCTTGTCGCATCCATCAATATTGGAAACAACGAAAAATTCGATTGAGCAGTTTCTGAAATCAACATCAATTGCAGATCTGTCGGTGATGCGCGAGATACAAAGGGAAAGCATGCTTGGGCGTTTCGCTTATGGGGTCGATCAGGCATGGCATTTCATCCAGAGTTCAGTTCATCTGGCGTCAGCCAATAGATTGGCAATCAGGAGTCGCGCTTCTAGAAACAGTAGATTACAAAGCGACAGGAGACAGAATTTGAGACAGTATACCACATCTTGTAGTGAACAGCCTTGACATGCAGCTTGGTTTGGGTGCTTAGCTCAAGGCGTGAATCGGCGCAACATGAACGCGTGTTCTGCTTATGGCAGGCTTCTTGTTTCCGGTAGTGGTCATCCAAAAATGTGGCGCTGTTCCATTTGATCTAGCCCCGAAACCTGCAAATTCCACTTGAAAGTTAGAGAATGCAGGTATATTTAGGTGAAGGAGGCCATGGCACGAGCTAAGTACAGGCTGGAGCAGATCATACCGATGCTTCGGGAGGCGGAAGTTGAGATTGGGAAGGGTATGACGGTTCGGGAAGTTTGCCGGAAGCCGGGGTTCAGAGAACACGTACTATCACTGGCGTCGG
>JADJEH010000015.1 GCA_016702305.1 bacterium | reverse complement strand
TTAGAAATCGCATGTCGTTCATGGTGTCTTTAGAATGTTTCAATATCGTCACGGTCCAATCCAAGCCAATCTAACCTCGTCGAGTTTTCAACCATTGTCAAGGCGCCACGTGCACTGCTTGGTCAAGTTCATCGAGAATCATATCACGCCTGACCAATTAATCACTCGCCATGCTCGCTTTTGTAAAACGTAGTCTCACGCACTTTGGCTTTGAATTCGTCAATGCATGCTTCTGCAAGACTGTTCACCAGCGGATGCTTCACTTCCCACCGAACATCAGGAATGTACATGTAATTCCGGGTGAAACTGGTCTAGGCGTATCTGGTGTCGCGACGCTTGTTGACTACTGGGCGATAAGAGCCACTCGTTGTTGGCAAGTCCTGAGATGCAAATCATCCCGTCCACCCAGAAGACGGAGCATGCTGCCATGCGAGTGTGCCCAGCAACGAAGCTTGCGAGAATCATTGGTTTCAAGTTTCGGATATCAGTCTGGCAAACATCACTACATCCATGTCAGTTTTCGTATGTGCATTGCTGTTTCGACGAGGAAGAAGTCGGTTACGACTCAACGGTAGTTGTCCTGCCAGTTTCGGAGCCAACGACTTTACCGACAAGTCCAAGGCACGAGACTTCACCCTTGGCGAAGTCCGTCCACAGCCATAGCTTCTGCATCGCCGTTGCCCCGACTTGAATCTTCAATCCAGCATCAACCGGTTGTCGCGGCGTCCTCTGCAAGTTCTGCATCGGCTTCCTCCTCTTCTTCTTTCGCTTTTGGGAGCATTTACAGGGGCATTCATCTGCATCGTGATCATCAATTGTTGACAATGTTCGCACCACCAGCAGTGGATTCGCAGTTCTTTATCCGTGTCCGTAGTCGTCGCACCACGAACAGCATGGATCATCGCCGGAGTCGTCTTGCCAATCCGGATCCCACTCCTCCGATCTTCTGAAACGGATCACTGCTGCTGTAGCTTACGCAGGAACTGATGAACAAGCTTACAGTCCATGTAAGTCAAGTTCACCGGCGAGTCGTGACACAAGATGACCGATGTTGCCCCAACAAATGTTGTTTGGGCCAATGGTAACATGCGTGGATGACGATAACTGTTGCATTCTGTGCCGCCGTTGATTAACACCTTCCTGGCTTTGTCAAGGTCAACTGACAACGGAAGGGTTCAGTGTTGTAACTTCCACCACCATGTCCTGTGCGTAACCGGATACGTCTCGGCAAGCACAGACTTCCGACGACGTTGATATGCGAATAACAACTGGGAAACCAGTCGCATCATTTCCACAAACGTTCGCGTCGCCTTGGCCTTGATGTGAATTCAGGCGCTTTTGCTAAACATGTTCAGTAACTCACGGTCCTTCGACTTTGCGACAGAGCGTCATCACCCGCATGCAAGTCGTTCGAGTTCATACTTGTCATCGCGCAGTGAAACTGCAAGTTCATGCTTTCGTTCGGCAGCTACAGTCTGCATAGTTTCAATCAATGCTTCACGCTGACGATTTCGAGAACTGCGGCACATGCGTGGGAAGATGAGCATCGCGACGTTCGAAGTGACATCAACACGCGGCGCACCGTACACAAGCCAACTTGCGTTGACCTTGCCGACAAGTACCGATTCCATCACAAGCGGATCACCGAACAGGCTCCAGACAGAACTTCGAAGCGGCAGCGTCGGCATTAACATAGACCGCTACACTGACTTCACGCCACCCGGCAAGTTCATCGGCATTGTTGACCAGCGCTATCGGCGTATGCCACTTCCGTTCGCAGAACTCGATCAAGGTTCTGATTGTTCAATCATGAGTATTCCTCCGGAGGAGAGAGGGCTATGACCATGGATTCTACAGCCCTCCCTTATCCAGGCAGGCAGCGAAGAATCCGCCTCACCAACCCCGTTTTCAGGAACTAACGTCAACACGGCGTTGTCGACTGTGCCACATCCGTATCAAACACGGACCCGTTCAGGTGCCGGGTATAGCTCGAATCCCTCGGGAACCCGGCTTCTGCGATGGCTTGTTCGACGGTGGTGCCGTCACGCGATTTCCTTGGCCGAGCGGGCCAAGGCAGAGGACTCTTGACTTTCGCGGCCATCTATTGTGGTTGGTTGATTTGTCGCCGGTTTGGCGAACCTTGGCTCAACCTTCTGCGAGTACCCGAATTGGTACAGCACGCCGCACTTTGTATCGCTTCGTGACGCACATTGAGTTGAAAGTCTGTAATGTAAGCATTACATTGCAACAATAGTTACAAGTATTGCCTCCTCCTACCAGTGGGATCTTGCTTTTGCAGGCTTGATCCGTCAACCCGCGCCCACCACACCAAGACTTTTGCACGAAATGAAACGTTACCCTTAAAGGGCCGATTGGTCAAAAATGCCTTTGACTCGAAGTCCTTACCCATGAACCTCATTAAGGAAAACGTGCCGGATGTTCTTCGTACAGCCCTCAACAAATCCCTGAATAGCGCTTTTTGGTATTACTGGAGACGTGGACGACTGGTGTATTCGTTGCGCAACACGTATCGCGCGCACGCAGAGAATCTGTTGAATTCATTGGTGTTCTGACTGAGAACTATTTTATGAACTGGAGGATCGAAACGAAACCGCCATCTCATCCTTTCGTTTTTGTTCCGGGCAGAAGAAATGTTGCTATTAGGAACTTGCACAGAATCGCAGCCGCTACGTGAACTATTCATGACGTGCCGACAAAGCATGAATCAAACGCTCCCACGGCCACCGCTTCTTCCCTGTCGACGACATATCGATCCTTATTCGGATGCGCTATCTTCCGACATGAGTGACTTGATGCCCGGATACAGCGGCTTCTGAATGGATATGAAGAGGTGTCCTCGAAATATCGCGCCTACATTGAAGTGATGAAACATTCCTCAGACGGGTACTCGCTGTTTGTTTAGACCTCGAGAAATTCCCCGAATGTTTGAAGGCCCCGAAACCCGAGTACGCTATCGCCTTCCACAACATTGTTCACTAAGACTTCCTTAGACATAAGGACCGGTCTAGAAACCTTATTGCCCTTGCTGCTCGGGACATTGAATCTCCAAAATACGCTGACTTACTTCAGCATGTGTGTGACGACTATGGAATGCTCAACAACCGAATGTACGCAACGACGTCCCTTATTGGAACCCTTGAATACGCTAGCAGGACAGAATAGATCCAGTTGTTACGCAAAGCATGACCAATAGAGTGAGACCTGGCAAGAACTGTTTCAGAAATAGTAGTATCAATGTCTTCTCCAATGCAAAACTGTGCACAATTAATGAGTAGCAAATCCAACAAGAGCCTTTAGATCTCCAGGAGATCGGCGTGCTTTCGAGGTCGCTAGAGTATTTTCTGGAATACTGGGCCAAGGCACGCAAGCAAAATAGAAGCTCTGCGACAGGCCAAGACGTTTGGCATTGAACAGTTCTACCAGCTCTTGCTTTCAAAATTACGTGGCTTTCTTTAGACAGTCAATGTTGTTTGGAAATTCCGGGCAAATTTTGATTTCACGTTTTCCTAGGCGACTTAATGAAAGTTACTGGAAAGAAGCGGATCTTGTGGTGCTGAGTGCTTCTGACACGTTTGATTTCACGACACTTGTAAGCGCGCCATTAATTTGCAAATTGCTGAGCGTGAGGGTGTGGATTATATTCTGAGTAAAGGTCCATCTAACAAAAGCTTTCCCCTGATGACTTGGTATTTGTGCCCAGCAGAGTTACTAATGGTCTCACCTATTGTTTCGTTCCAGTATTTAAGCAGAGGCTCTTGCGAACACGATATTGATCCGCTCGACTCAAGATGGGGTACACAAGCAGTGTTTGACTACTTGCTTCGTCCAAAGAAGGCGACAAGACCTTTAGCCGAGTTGTGATGCAGATTAGGACACGAGGCTTAAACTGAATGACAAAGCGATTGTACAGGAAGTTTGGGGGTGTCATACAGAGCGAAGGAAGGCGAAACCCAAGTCGGAACATTCTCTGCTCTCCAGTTTGGAACTGCGCGTTTTTCAGCCCACGTGCGGTGCTTGAATTGCTTGCACTGTTTGTAAAGGAGCATGAACGATTGGAGTTGTTCGCACAAGCTTCTAAACGGATTTGGTAACCCTAGATCGCGGGAGATTCGTTCAAGTGGACTTGTTGGTAAGACGACCATTTTCCAGGAAGCTATCGCAATGCCGTTCGACTGGCAAATCTTGAGAAGCCTGTTCTAATTGTTGGACCACGTGGCGCCGGAAAACATGAGTTTGCACTCTATATGCACGCAAAGAGTGCCCGCGCGCACCGCCAATTCATGCGCATTAACTGTTCCGAGTCCAAACACCCGGGCTTTGAAAAGAGTCTTTGGGTATGCCTTAGAAACTCGAACGGGTGCCACTACTGAAAGGTTGGGCGCTTTGGGCCTAACGGAGGGTGGTACACTTTTTCTGGAAGAATAACTGACCTGTCCCTCACGATTCAGTCTAAACTGCTTCGGGCACCCCAGACAAAGAGTTTTTGCCTATTGGAAGCACCAAACACCATAAGTTGAAAACCAACGTTCTGGTCTCAACATCGAAAGATCTTGCCCTAGCTGTACGCGACGGACGATTCCTTGCTGGTTTACACCAACTTGTTACGGGCTTCCAGTTGAAAGTGCCGGGCCTTTCGGAGCGTTTAGGCGACTTCCCAGACATTCTTGCAGTGGTAACAGAATCTGCCGCAATCGATATGCACATCCCGTTGAAATCGTGGTCCCCAGAGGCCGTCACTGCACTATTGTCCTATCATTGGCCTTCAAACATTGATGAACTCCGCCAAACCGTCAACCAGTTGCTGAATTCAGTCGATGCAAATAAGGATTAGTCTTGAGCATTTGAAGAAATTTTGCTCCAATACAAATTTCAGTATTGCTTCGCGGATCGGAGTCCGCTACAAAGTCATGCGGAATTTGGGTCCAGAGAAGTTCTGGTACGAATATTTCGAAGTATACAAAGCAAGAGGCAAGGACATGGCCTCTGCTTACGGAGTGACTCGAGGGCGCGGTGTCCCAGCATAAGGAAAGCACGAAAGTTTAGGCCGCCTAAACCGATTATCACTTCTTTAGGGCAATCCTAAAGAATGCGGTCGAGCTCGAGACTTTAACTATTGATTTAAAAGTACTTAGAAAATCCTTTCAATCGGGGCAGACCTGATTCACCTTAGAGCCATCAGCAATTCGCTGATGGTTTTTCCATTTCAGGTGCTGCAGCACCCAATTAGTCGACCGGGCCGGTCGCACAAACCCAAATCTGTGGGAGTGCGACCATGTTACAGAGACAGCCTATACAGGCACGTTACGAATTCGAGATCCCAGGAATCACCAACGAGGTATGCTTTTCGGACATTCAAATCCAGAATGACAACGACGATGATTGCGCGGCCAGACTTTGACCGCCTTCAGTTTCAAGCCCAAGGAGCTTCTATAGGAGGGAGACCTCTGAACTGACCACGACATCGGGTCAGGCGAGACTGAGCGATTCGGTCTGGAAGAACCGACCTTCGAGATGGATGACGTCGATAGTGAAGAGTCCAGCAGACATAATCACGATATTTTGGAGGAGGCTTTCAAAGTTTGACGGATCGACAGGCGGCAGCTGTCCAGCTTTGGGTCAATGGGATGTCTGAACGCACTGCAGCAGACTTCATGGGAATCAAACAGGCAACTTATCAGGAGATGCTTTGGGGCAAGAACAACATCGGAGGAGCTATCCCCAAATTACGTAAGCACTTCCAAAAAACACCCTGTCACTTCATTACAAGTGTGGGGTAGCAGAAAGTTCTTTGACAACCACAGATTCCCGACCGGGACGGATTCCCGGAACTGCATCAACTGAATTAATCTATTTCGTCAGCATCCCACTGCTGATAAACGAGAATCCTAATCTTAAATGATGACTTGTCGATTTCGGCAAGTGCACAAACCTAACGAGGAGGAAGTGAAATGGGAAGAGTGAATTGGATGGAAGAACACAAGAACTGGATTCTGCCGTCAAACATGACCAGGGATGAATACGATGCCTGGCCAACAACGGACTATCGCGGTAAACTCGGCACAATCATTACCGTGCTTCATTCACCGGAAGCTTTTTGGCTTGGACAAATCCCTGGCCTTTATGACGAACGTAAAGCCACGGTTCGTAAGGCACTGGCACCAGTCCAAGAACTACTGGACCAGACGCCAATGCCTGGAGGCGGTGAAGTAACACTTGACATCGAAATATGTGGAATGTCACGTACACTTTGGAACTTGCTGGGACCGAAGCAACGCCAGTGGGTTGCTGCAAACTGCTATGTGAACGTTGGCTTCTACCCGGTCGACATCGTTCATGACGTATCAATTGCACAACCAATTGGAGCGACTCTGACGCTATACGATTTCCTCTGTGAGCGACATTCTAGCGAGCATGCGCTTGACCATGAGCCAGTGGAATTGTCACGTCGCAAGGTTAATCAACTGTCGCTCGATACGAACATCCCGGTTCAAAATGACATGCTCTTCTTGCCGAACCGGCTCATGGAGTTTCGCAAACAAGGTCGCTGTCATGTCTCGTGCTGCCCTTATTGGGTCAAATCCGGTAGCAGCATATCATCGCTTCTTGGACGCGTCTCATACAAATTTCCTGAAGTTCGAACAATCACATTCTGTAGGACTACGGGAAACCTACGTCACGGACTCGTTGATGATCATAAATGAAGACACGGCCGATGGCGCTAATGACATGGAAGTTGACTTTTCTTAGGCTTGTCACAACTCGTGATTTAGAACTGTAACCCATGCAATCTATTCTGCTGGTCGGGCAACGGCAGAATTTGAAGAACCATTAATCGTCGCCGTCTCCCGGTCAGGCGGCGACACAGTAAAGGACTGTTATGAATATCGTTGACAAGATACTTGGCGTTCAGCACAGCGAAATCCGGCCGCTGAACCTTAATGGGAAAACTTATGAACAAACTTTTTCGTGAACCGGCGCCGAGACACCTGGGTATCGGCCTGCTATCAATGTACGACAAAAGCACTGCCAAGGCAGATCAATTGATCCTTATCCAAGAAAACATGGCAACTCGGCAAACACTTACTGTCCTCTTCAACTACGAAGAGTTTCGCAAGGAATTCTTGCCACCTGGCGTCGAGAAAGTGACGGTACGAGAGGGCATGGTACAGACTGATCCTGGTTATTGGCAAATGTTTCCAGAACCGATATATCTGTGGTGCCAAAACGGCGCTACAATCCAGGTTGTGCTGTATGATGCTGATCGCCAGGTATCAGATGACGACCTGATGAACATGGCCTTAGCGATGGCGTTTGTAGACCATTGGGTTGCAGATACTTGCACGACAAATCCAGCCGCACATCGACCACAATCCGCTAAAGATCCCGAATCCGCCAAGTACTACGCGGATTGCATTGGCAAATTGTACAAGTCAGGGATTGGCAGATGGTCTGAGGCTTTGGTTGGATTTCGAAACGTGATGATGGTCGGAATGAAGGCCTGTTTGGAAAGAGAAGCAATGTTGGACCACATGCGGACCTTCAAGTTGGGCAAGCAGCCGTACTACTGGGATTACCGCGGGTAACATAGAAGGCTAAATCTACGGGTACCAGTCAGCTACTATTCAATTGGAACACTGGCTGGTGCCCTACTAAAGGAAAGATCGAAACTAATCACAACAAACAACAAAAGGACAAACTGTGAGTAATCTAAACTATTCAAATGGCAACATATTGCCGTTCAACCTCGATCCCAACGAGTTCGAAAAGATGTTCAATGAACCTGCAGATTCAGATGTAAGGATGGCGGCGTATTGGTATTCTGGCGTTGAAGATTGGAACAGCGAATTGGGTATGACTACGGCCAAGCTGATGACAACTTATCGCGCCGTTATGAAGGCGTATGCGGCCTTTGAGCCCACTTCGATTCAACCAACGATTCTCCATTGCCTGGGGCATTTCGAAGACTTGCCACTCGCTTACGAATTCTTCGCCGCTTTGCGGGACCCCAGTCAGCATTGGTATCTCTACCCGCAAGTTGCATTTTTCAAGGAAGGAAATCTTGGCGGTATGGGTGACAGAAGCCAGAAGCTTCACCATGGTCTTCACACGGCGATGACTCTGCTGGATGAACTGTGGGGAGATATCCGGATCTATTGAGCCGCAGCATTTGCCAATCCTCGACTTGGAAAGCGGTCTGGCTAATGAGTATCGCGGCCAGATTGGAAAACTGTATAGAAACCGCGTTGGAGTGTGGCACCGCGACCTCGTCGAACCATACAATCGATTTATGGTGATGTTTCACGCAATCGAAAAAGGCCTCGATCCAATTGCTGAGTACAACCGCTTTCTTGACGCGGGGTGCACGTTCTTTCCCGAGTATAAGAGGTTGTTCAAGTAACGCATCTGCAAACAACTACAAGAAATCGACCAGATTATGACGACAAATGATTCCGATTCGAAGTTACTGCTGCCGGCCAAAGACGCAGCCGCCACGCTTGGCATCAGCAGAACAACGCTTCACCGACACGTACACGCGGGGAGAATGGAATGCGTGAGGTTCTCGAAGAACTCGGTGTATTTCACGCGGCAGCAACTCGATGAGTTCATCGAGCGCCACAAGCAACGCCTTACACCGCGTCAGATTAATCTTAGAAAAGCGGCATAAGAAGAAGTAAAGCCCCTGAGATATCTCAGGGGCTTAGGGAACGAAACCGGCACGAAAGGAGGTGAGACCTGTGCCATCATTAAGAAAACGGAAGTTGAAGTCGGGCGGAACGTATTGGGATATCAGATACCGCGTTGACGGCGTCATGAAAGTCAGAAGGATAGGTGAGACTGATCGTCGAACTGCGGAAAAGATCTATCATGAGTTTTGTTCTGCGCTTGCAACAGGTGAGAGTGATGGCGTAGACTCGCCACCTTCGATGCTACTCAGTGAGTTAGCAGAACGCAGTCGTATATTTGCCTTGTCAAACAAAAAAGCAAAAAGACTGGTGACCGTGAAGCTACGGCTCTTCGTACGCTTATCGGCACAGTTGGCGACCTGAGGGTCGGTGCCGTCACACCGATGATTCTCGAAGAGTACAAGGCTCGTCGACTGGCAGAAGTCTCGCCTCATACTTTGAACCTTGAGTTAAGGGTTCTCAATACGGCGCTTCAGCAAGCCAAGAAGCTAAAGCTAATCCCCGAATCCGCTCCAGGTAGATTTCAACTTGTGCGAACTCGTACTCCGGATCCGCCAGCTTGGCTTAACAATGACCAGATTAAGCTCCTGCTTTCGCACTCGGATCCATTGTACAGACGTTTTATGATCATCGGACTCAAGACTGGTTGCCGCAGAAACGAGATTCTCGGACTTCAGTGGTCTGACATCGATCTGCCAAGACGACAAATTGTCGTTCGAGGAGAATCCGGAAAGATGGGTAACCGTCGAACTGTTCCTATCTCGGATTCCTTGGCAGAGCTCTTCATTAAGTGGCCTGGTGAACAATTAGGACTACTCTTCCCTGACTACAAGCCAGACAGTGTTTCCCAGAAGTTCCGAAGATGGGCACGCCAAATCGGCTTGCCAGCGGACATCCACTTGCACAGCTTGCGAGCGACCTTCGCTTGCCACCTTATCGAAAAGGGTGTCGATATCTATACCGTAAGTCGGCTGCTAGGACACTCATCGGTGAAAGTCACAGAAAAGCACTACCTCGCCTTGAATCAAGAGCACGTTCGAACCGCTGTCAACCGCCTCGATTTTGACACGGATCTGTGACCAAGTGTGACCATATTGTGACCACAGCAAATCAAAAGGGTTTACCATCTCTGGTAAACCCTTGTTTTTTAGCGGGGCCGACGGGACTCGAACCCGCGACCTCCGGCGTGACAGGCCAGCGTTCTAACCAACTGAACTACGACCCCGGCTAAAAGCTAATAATGTTCTATCGTGGGCGATGAGGGATTCGAACCCCCGACATCCTGCGTGTAAAGCAGGCGCTCTGGACCAGCTGAGCTAATCGCCCCTGGTCTGCGACGGGTGTGTCGGTGCCTGTTCCCGCGCCAAAATGCCCCACGGTATTACCACACAATAGGCCGCCGTCAAAATTAGCGGCGACAAAGTCAAACTCATGAAACCGTCGTGTGGCGGCTGGCTCATGAAGAAATAGCCTGCTATCAGCATCAGAACTCCAGCTCCAAGGATCTGATAGTTCTTACGCGTAAACGGAACAGAGAAGCGCGGAGCTTGAGACTCGCTCTTCTTCGCGGACGGCTTCTCAGCCGACGCCGATACCTGGACTTTCCGAGGGGGGATGGCAGACTCCTAACGACTTTAGAATGCCTAAGATACGGCTTTCCGGTGTCCCTGTCAAGGGCAACCGGCCTCGCCGTGGCACCGCCAACTTTTCACAAATTATTGTTTCTTTTAAATTAATAGAGGGGCCGATGGACGTCGGCCCCTCTATACCTCCACCAACTTAGCTTAAGCAACCGGGCGGAAGCTCTGCAGGGTCTTCATGTAGTTCGCGCGCTCGTACGACTCCGGGTCTTTCACTGCCCGCTGACTCATCGAACCCCGCAGCATATCGAGCGAATCGTAGCCATGCTCCGTGCCCCATTCGTCAATCTCCTCGGCAAGACGACCGAGCCGGTGAATGCCCCATTGAAACAGCGCTGAACAGAGCATGACCACGTCCGCGCCGGACATGATCAGCTTGACGGCATCGTCATGTGTGTGAATTCCGGATGTTGCCGCCATGTTACATTTCAGATGGCCGTGCAGAATCGCCAACCAACGCAGCGGCAAACGAATTTCAGACGATGTCGAAAGATCCACGCGCGGCCGAACTTCGAGTTCTTCGATGTCGAGATCGGGCTGATAGAACCGATTAAAAAGCACGAGCGCATCGGCACCGGCGTCATCGCAGCGCTTGGCCATCGAGGCAAACGCCGAGAAGTGCGGGCCGAGCTTCAAAGCCACAGGAATTTTGACCTCACTCTTGACGGCACGCAGGACATTGAGATAATTCTCTTCAACTTCCGCGCTGGTCAAGTCGAAGCGCGTGGCCAGGTAATAGACATTCAGTTCGAGCGCCGATGCGCCCGCGCTTTCCATCTGGCGGGCGTATTGCGCCCAGGTGCCGGGAGCATGACCATTCAAACTGGCAATGATCGGCACTTCGCACGCTTCACGCGCAGTCGAAATCAATCGCAGATACTGATCAGGCCCTACCATGAACTGCTCGGGCTCGGGCAGGTAGCTTGTGGCCTCGGCAAAACTCTCTGTACCCTGCTGCATCGTGTGCAGCATGTGCAGCGACTCGTGCTCAATCTGCTCCTCAAACAGCGACGGCAGAACGATTGCCGCGGCACCAGCGTCTTCAAGACGGCGCACGCCATCGAGATTGTGAGAGAGCGGCGACGCCGAAGCGATCACCGGATGTTTGAGCGTCAGCCCGAGATAGCGTGTTGTCATTTTCATGATGTGCCTCCGGCCGGGACAGAGTCCGGATTGGGATGTAGACCGGCCATTTGCATATAGATGTCCCAGCGCGCCTTGATGTCTTTCTCGGCGAGATTCATGAGATGTTCGGCTTCGACAGGGTTACTATGCGTCAACATCTTAAAACGCGTCTCGCTGTATGCCCAGTCGCGGACTCTCAGCTTTGGCGGCTTAGAATCAAGCTGCAACGGGAGTTCACCGTTCTCTTTGCGTCGCGGATCGTAGCGGAAAAGCGGCCAGGCGGCGCTGTCCACAACCTTTTTATGCTGCTGCAAGCCCTGACCCATGTCAATACCATGGGCAATGCAATGCGAGTAGGCGATAATCAGCGAGGGACCGTCGAAGTTTTCAGCTTCCTGGAATGCTCGCAGCGTTTGCAAATCGTTTGACCCGAACGCCACTTGCGCAACGTACACGTGGCCGTAATTGATCGCCATCATCGCGAGGTCCTTGCGCGGCACGGGCTTGCCGCCCGCGGCGAACTTGGCTACCGCGCCAAGCGGCGTGGCTTTCGAACACTGTCCGCCAGTGTTGGAATAAACACCCGTGTCGAGCACGAGAATGTTGACATTGCGGCCCATTGAGATCACGTGGTCAAGACCGCCATACCCGATATCGTAAGCCCAACCGTCACCACCGACGATCCAGACGGCGTGTTTGACCAACTTGTCGGCCAGGCTCTCGAGCTGACGCGCTTGCGACGACTTGATGTTGGCAAGTTTACCCTTCAAATCGGCGACGCGGCGGCGCTGTGCCGTGATTTCACTTTCCGTTGACTGTGATGCCGAAAGAATTGCATCCGCCAACTCGGTCCCAACTTCACCGCGCAACGCTTGCAAGAGCTCCGTCGCGTATTCAGTTTGCTTGTCGAGTGTGACGCGGAAGCCCAAGCCGAATTCAGCATTGTCTTCAAACAGCGAGTTGGCCCACGCTGGGCCGCGACCTTGTGCATTCACGGAATAGGGCGTCGTTGGCAGATTCGCTCCATAGATGGACGAACAGCCGGTCGCGTTGGCGATCATCGCGCGATCGCCGAAGAGCTGGGTGAGTAGCTTGATGTACGGCGTTTCGCCGCAGCCCGAACAGGCACCCGAGAACTCAAACAGCGGCTCGAGCAGTTGCGCGCCCTTGACCGTGCTAATGCGAAGCTCCTCGCGCGGAACCGCCGGCAGACTGAGGAAGTAGTCCCAGTTCACACTTTCGCGTTCGCGTACGTTCGGCAACGGTTCCAGATTGATCGCTTTCAAACGAGGTTCGCGTTTGTTCTTGGCGGGACAAACGTCAATGCACAAACCGCAGCCGGTACAATCTTCCGGCGCAACTTGCAGCGTGTAGAGCAAGCCTTCACCCGGAACATCGGTCCCGCTATAGGTCATCGTCTTGAACGCTTCGGGACGCTTGCCGTTTACCTGATCACCGGGTACCACCTTCGCGCGAATCGCCGCATGCGGACAGACCATCACGCACTTGTTACACTGAATGCACCAATCGGTATCCCAGATCGGCACTTCCAGCGCGATCGCACGCTTTTCCCATACAGACGTCGTCAGCGGGAACGTGCCGTCCGGCGGGAACGCCGAGACTGGCAAGCTATCGCCGTTGCCCTCAATAATCTTCGCCAGCACGCCGCGCATGAACTCGGGCGCCTTATCCGACACTACCGCCGGACGTGTGCGCGATGCCGTCACCTTGGCGGGCAGCGGCACCTCCACAAGATTCGCCAGAGTGCCGTCCACAGCCTCGAAATTCTTGGCGACAATATGCTCGCCCTTCTTCTCGTAGGTCTTGCGAATCGTCTTCTTGATCGCGGCTATCGCTTCGTCGCGCGGCAACACGCCCGAAATCGCAAAGAAACAGGTCTGCATGATCGTGTTGATCAGCGTACCCATGCCGACTTCGGCGGCAACACGGTAAGCGTCAATGATGTAGAACTTGATCTTCTTATCCAGCAGGCTCTGCTGCACCTCGCGTGGCAGCGTGTCCCAAATCTTGTCCTTGGGAAGCGCCGTGTTCAACAGAAACGTCGCGCCGACTTGAGCATCGCTCAACATGTCGTACTTGTCCAAAAAGCCGGGCTGATGGCAAGCCACGAAATTCGGGTCCGTCACCAGATAGCAGGATCGAATCGGGCGCGGTCCAAAACGCAGATGTGAAACCGTGATGGCGCCGGACTTTTTCGAGTCATAAACGAAATAGCCCTGGGCAAACAGGTTCGTTTCGTCGCCGATAATCTTAATGGAGTTCTTGTTGGCGCCGACGGTACCGTCCGCCCCGAGTCCATAGAAACGCGCGCGAAATACGTCAGGGGCTTCGACGGAGAACGTTGGATTATACGTCAAACTTGAATGTGACACATCGTCGTCAATGCCGACGGTGAATTGCTTTTTCGGTGTGCCGCTCTTAAGCTCGGCAAATACCGAGTTGACCATCGCCGGAGTGAACTCCTTCGACGAGAGCCCGTAACGTCCGCCGATGACATGCGGTTGATGACCACCGCGGGCGGCCAAGGCGCAGACAACGTCGGTGAACAGGGGATCGCCCAGTGCGCCGGGCTCTTTGGTGCGATCAAGCACCGCCAGCGACTTCACACTCGACGGCAACGCCCCAAGAAAATGATCAGCCGAAAACGGACGGTAGAGGCGGACACGCAGCACTCCGACCTTCTCGCCGCGGGCGTTCAGATACTCGACAGTTTCGAGCACGGTGTCCGAGCCCGAGCCCATGATAACGACTACTCGATCGGCATCCGGTGCACCAACGTACTCGAACAGTTTGTAGGCGCGGCCGGTACGGGCGGCGAAGCGATCCATGACCGCTTGGACAATGCCTGGACATTGCTTGTAGAACGGCGCCGAGGCTTCGCGGCCTTGGAAGAACACATCGGGATTCTGGGCGGTGCCGCGAATCACCGGATGATTTGGCGAGAGCGCCCGCAGCCGATGGGCGAAAATCAACTCGTCGTTGATCAACGCACGCAGGTCATCGTCACTTAGGAGTTCGAGCTTCTGGACCTCATGACTCGTGCGAAATCCATCGAAAAAGTGCATAAATGGAATGCGACTTTCGAGGGTCGCGGCCGTGGCGATCAAGGCCTGATCGTGCGCCTCCTGGATGTTCGCCGAACAGAGCATCGCCCAACCCGTCGAACGCACGGCCATAACGTCTGAATGGTCGCCAAATATCGAAAGCGCGTGCGTCGCGATTGTGCGCGCGGTTACATGAAAGACCGTGCTGGTCAATTCACCCGCGATTTTGTACATGTTCGGAATCATCAAGAGCAGGCCCTGCGACGCGGTGAACGTCGTTGTCAGGGCACCGGATTGAAGCGCGCCGTGCACTGCACCGGCAGCGCCGCCTTCACTCTGCATCTCGATGACAGTGGGGACGGTGCCCCAAATATTCTTGCGTCCGCGCGACGACCATTCGTCAGCCAATTCGCCCATACTCGAACTGGGCGTAATCGGGTAGATAGCGCAGACTTCGGATAGACGGTGTGCAACGTGAGCCGCAGCTTCGTTGCCGTCCACCGTCGCGAATGATTTACTCATAACTTGTGTTTTTCAGGCCGTACCTTGCCGGTCACGGCCAAAGTGAGGCGATCAGGCGGCTTTGTGGATGCAGTCCACCGGGCAGACCTTCACGCATTGCGGTTCGGGGTGGTGTCCGATGCACTCTACGCAGGTGTTCGGATCAATCACAAAAATGTCCGGACCTTCGGTGATGGCCTTGGTCGGGCAGACGGGTTCGCAAGCGCCGCAGTTGATGCAGGTTTCGTCAATGTGCAGTGCCATGATTGGCTCCTTGTGTGTTATATGTGTTGGTTCAGTTTCAGGGAAGCAGCGCGCGCGACAAGTCGAGCCCGCTTATGTACTCAGTCAGCACGCGCGGATAGATGCCGAGCAGCGCAATGAAGATCGTGGTCACGAGAATCGCCCAGCGCGTGGTTGAGCTCTGCGGCTTTTCGAAATTCGCAGGGGGTTCGCCGAAGTAGGCCGCTTTGACCAGAAACAGGTAGTAGTAGAGCGAAACGACGCTGTTCAAGATCGCCAGCACGACAAACCACATGTGGCCGCCCTGGGCCGCGCTTGAAAACAGCAGCCACTTACCAAAAAAACCCGCCAATGGCGGCACTCCGGCCAACGAGAACAGCGACACGAGCAGCGCCATCGCGATTAATGCGTTGCGGCGATAAAGACCTTGAAAACTCTCGAGCGTCGGGTCCTCTTTGGCGCGTTCGAGTTCCAGCACGACAGAGAAGACCACAAGATTCATCAGAAGATAAATGACCGAATAGAACACGACCGCGGTCGGCGAGCTGTCGCCGAAACCGATCATGCCGATCATCAGGTAGCCGGCCTGGGCGATGCTCGAATAGGCGAATAACCGCTTGACCGACGTCTGTCTGAACGCGACGAAGTTGCCAAAAGTCATCGTCACAATCGCCAAAATGCCAATCACGATTTCAAACGCGGGCAGGAACGGCTTGACCATGTAGGTCAGGCGAAACAGCACCGCGATACCGGCGAGCTTCGATACCGATGCAAGAAACATCGCTACCGGTGATGACGCGCTCTCGTAGGCGTCGGGCGCCCAAGCATGAAATGGGAACGCAGCGAGCTTGAACAGGAACGAGCTAAGCACCATGACTAGGCCCGGCAGAAGCAGCTCTTGCGAAGTTGTACCGCTCCGCAGACCGTTGATGAGCGCATCGAAGTTCAAGCTGCCTGTCGCCCCGTAGATGTAGCTGACGCCGAATAGGCCGATTGCACTGGCGGCGGCGCCAATGATGATATACTTGATCGAACTCTCGATGGACTCCGTGCGCGCCCGGCGCATGCCAACCATCACATATAGTGAATAGGAAAGCAGCTCCATCGCCACGTACAGGACAAGGAAATTGAAAGCACCCGCCAGGAGCATCATCCCCAGTCCGGCCGAGAAGAATAGCAGATAATACTCGCTGCGCTGTGCCTGAGGCAGAGTGCGCAACGGCCAGCCAAGCAAGGCATTGGCAAACAAGCCGATGCCGATCAAGAGTTTGAAGAACTGCGAATAGGAATCTACGCGATAGCTGTCTGCGAACAGCATCCCCTGCTCGCCGCGCGCCATGAACGCCGCTGCGATGATAACGACGCCCATCACCAATGACAACCGGCGGGCGGTCGTGTCGCTGAGCTTGTCAATTAGAGTAGCAAAAAACAGGACCAGAATCGCCAGCAAACATGACCATTCGGGAAGAAGCGGAAGCATCATTTCAGTAACTCCCGCGCATAAGGTGCGATGACATCAGACAGCAAGCGCGGTGCGACGCCAAAAAGAATGATGAGTGCGGCAAGCAGAACGCGGGGCGAACCGTTGAACGCGCCGATATCATGTACCTTCGGCGTGTAACCCGCCTCCGGACCGAAAAATACGCGCTGCAGTACGCGCAACATATAGAATGCGCCGAACACCAGACTCGGAACAGCAATCAGCGTCAACAGCGGGAAACGCTCGTAGGCGCCGAGGAAGATCATGAACTCGGCCGGAAATCCTGCCAGACCCGGCAGACCGACGCCCGCCAGTCCGGCAAGAATGAAACAGGTGGCGATCCACGGCGCTTTACGCGCCAGGCCGCCATACTCAAAAATGTTGCGCGAGTGCGTCTGCTCGTAGAAGAAGCCGACTGCGGAGAAGAACAGGGCCGTCATAATGCCGTGCGAAAACATCTGGTAGACCGCGCCATTGATCGCCATCTGCGTCCCGGCGGCCAGCCCGAACATCACCAGACCCATGTGTGAAACCGACGAGTAGCCGATCATGTACTTCAGGTCGGTCTGCTGGGCAGCGACCAACGCACCGTAGACCACACCGCCCGCCGCCATGACCCCCGCCACCAACGCCCAATCCTGCGCGCCGCTGGGGAACAGCTCGATGCCATAACGCAGCACGCCGTAGGCGCCAAGTTTCATCAGTACACCGGCATGCAGCATCGAAACCGCTGTCGGCGCCGCGACGTGACCGTCGGGAGACCAGTTGTGGAACGGGAAGACCGCGGCCAAAGTACCGAATCCGAGGAACATCAGCGGATAGACGATGTACTGGAAGTCGGAGGAGAACGCACCGGCGTCACGCAGTACCAGAAAATCGAACGATCGCACGGCACTGGTGTAGTAGGTCATAATCAGACCGGCGAAAACCAGACCGCTGCCGGCGAGCAACATCAGTGTGAGTTTCAACGCCGCATATTCGCGGTTGGTCGAACCCCAGATGCCGATTAAGAGGTACATCGGCAGCACAGCAACTTCAAAGAAGATGAAGAACAGCAGGAAATCCAGACAGATGAAGCTGCCGAATACACCGGAAACCAGCAGGAGAAAAAGTATGAAATACTCTTTGACACGGAAGTCAATGCTAAACGACGTGAGCACGCCTGTCAGCATGACAATTGCGTTCAGCAGCACAAGTGTCGCACCGACGCCGTCCACGCCGACATGATAGGTTGAGTTCAGCCCCGGCAGCCAGGCGTATTGCTCGGCAAACTGAAAGCCCGCGGCCGCCCGATCATAGGCGATGAACATCCAGGTGGACAGGAACATCGCTACCACCGAAAACGACAGCGAAATCCAGCGCACAGTCTTGTCGCGGCCGTCTGGCACAAAAAAGAGAAGTAGAACCGCGACAACGGGACAAAGAAGAATCAGCGAGAGAATCGGGATCGTCATAGTGTTCACCGACTCATGAGGATGATGACGACCGCCGCCACGACGACAAACGACACGCGCACGTAATGCTGCACTTCGCCTGTCTGTACGGTTGCCAGGGAACGGGCGATGCGCATACTGCCGAAGCCAATGCCATCGAGCGCGCCTTTGATGACGGCCAATTCAAATTTCTGGAGGAGTGCCGTAAGCGGCAAATAGAATTTATGGACAATGGCGCCGTAAGCGTCATCGAGGTACCACTTTTCGCGAAGCGTGCGGGCCAGACCGGTCATCGTCGCCAGCGGATCCGCGGCCGTACGCCAGTAGAAGACCCGTGCCGAATAGAATGCGCCAAGGGCTGCGACCAGCGTCGAAACGGCTGCGACAATCAGAGCAAGGTTGCCATGCTCGACGTGCGGTACATTGAACCAGTGCTCGACGCGGAGCATCCAGACATTGCCCGCGACTAACGAACCAACGGCCAGCACCGCCAGCGGCAGCTTCATCCACGTTCCGACATGCAAATGATGATGGCCATGATCGTCGTGCGCGTCGTGCTTGTGATCCGCGGGCACTGTGAGCATCAGGAAAATGACGCGCGCCGTGTAATAGGCCGTTACAAACACACCGATCAACGCCATCGTCAGCAGAACATAGTTATGTTCGACGACAAGGTGCTCGAGAATCGCGTCCTTGCTGTAGAAACCCGCGAACGGGAAGAATCCCATCAGAGCCAGCGATCCGGCCACCAGGCCGATCATCGGCAGCTTGAGCTTCGCTCCACCGGCTCGAGCAATGTCGGTGATCGAGTTGGTATGCGCCGCGTGAATAAATGCGCCGGCCGTCAAGAACAGCAGCGCTTTGAAAAATGCGTGGGTAAACAGATGCATCATGCCCGCGACGACCGCGCCCGTGCCGATCCCGACGATCATGTAGCCAAGTTGGCTGATCGTGGAATAGGCGAAAACGCGCTTTATATCGCTTTGGACAACTGCCACCGCGCCGCTCATCAGGGCCGTGATCATGGCAATCACCGCCAGCGCGTGCCAGGCTGTGGCCGTGGCCTCGCTGCCGATCACCAGCAGGAAGCCCATGCGCGCCAGTAGGTAAACACCGGCGGCAACCATCGTCGCGGCGTGAATCAGCGCGCTGACTGGCGTCGGGCCTTCCATCGCGTCCGGCAGCCAGCCGTAGAGTGGAAACTGCGCGCTTTTGCCCATCACCGCGAGAAACAACGCCCACGAAATCCACACACCGTAGTCCGCACCGGCGAAGCTCATCTGCCATTTGCTCGCCAGCGCCGGGTCGCTCAGTGCGCCAAATCCCAGCGTTCCCAAGCCCGTCCACGCCAACAACAGCGCCGCGAAGAAGCCCAAATCGCCAAGGCGTGTGACCACGAAGGCCTTGCGCGCGGCCGTCGCGGCGGACGGCAGATGATTCCAAAAACCGATCAACAGATAGGAGCCGAGACCGACCAGTTCCCAACACATGAACGACTGCAGGAGATTCGGCGCGACGGTGAATCCCATCATGGCAAAGCAGAACAGCGAGATGAACGCGAAGAACTTGCCCTGCCGTTCGTCCTCCTCCATATAAGAGAGGGAATACCACTGGACCAGCCAGGCCACCACCGCAACCACCCATAGCATCACCAGCGACAGCGGATCGAGCAAGAGGCCGATATTGAATTTCGTTGGGTCATTGAACAGCCACGACCACGCCGCTTCGACTCGGAAGGTGGCTTCATTCACACTCCAGAGCATCGCGCTTGCGCCGATCAAGCTCACGGTCGCGCCCGTCAGAGCGATGGCCTTGCCAATCACCGCACGGCGCAAGCCGAACGCGACGATCAAGGCAAACGAGATCAGCGGCGAGAGGACAGTCGCGATGCCGAGTTGAATCATTGTAGAGTCACTCATATCGCGTTAGCCTCGCAGATGATCCACGCGCTCGACATTGATCGAGCGGTAGTGGCGATAGACCGCGAACACGATCGCCAGAAACAGCGTCGCTTCCGCCGCCGCAAGCCCGATCACGAAGAGGGTCATGATCTGACCGGTGACGGTGCCCGGGAAAAGAAAATGATTGAATGCCATGAAATTGATGCTGGCCGCATTGAGCATCAGCTCAATCGAAATCAGCAGTCCGACCAGATTGCGCCGCTCCATTAGACCGAAGGCGCCGCAAAGGAAAAGTACGGCCGCGAGCGCCAGATAAGAGGAAAGTGAGGTCACTTCACGTCCTCGCCTGAGGTGGGTGCGTCGTGCCGGATGTCGGCATCCTCGGGCAGATCGCGCGCGAGCACGATCGCGCCGATGATCGCAACGGTCAACAGCACGGAGATGATTTCAAAGGGAAAGACAAACTCAGTCAGTAAGGCGCGCCCGATCTGAGCTACCGTAGGCGTCTGCGCCGCGTGATCCGTTATCGCGCACGTACTGCTGATCGCCCGGTAGAGCGGAACGGCGAAAATTGCGACAGTTCCAATTGCCATGCCAATCTTGAGCGAACTTCGATGAGGCCGTTTCAAGTAGAACGGCGGCGACAACATCAGGATGAAGATAATCGCGATCGCGACTGCGCCAAGATACACCAATACCTGTACAACCGAAATCAGCTCTCCGCCGAGCGGAATGAACAAACCTGCCGTGCCCACAAGCGTCAGAGCCAACCCAAGCGCCGCGTGAAACAGATTTCGGGCAATAATGGCCAACAGGCCGCCGGCCAACGCAAGGCTTCCGCCGGTCAAAAACAGAAAGTCATGCATGCGGATGCTCCCGCTTGCCCACGTTCGTGGGGAAATTCTCGCTCGTGACGTGCGCATCTTTAAGAATCTCGCGGCGCAGCAGGGATTGCGTCGTCGCTGCCATGTCACCGATGCGGGTGTGCTCGAGCGCTTCCGTCGGACATACGTCAACGCACAGCCCGCAAAAGCAGCAGAGCGCGTCGTCAATCACGAAGTCCACGGGATAGTTCTTGTTCTGGTCGTTCTTGGCGACCGTCAGCACCGGTATTGCATGCGTCGGACATATCCGCTGGCAGGCCAAGCAGCCGATGCACTTGTGCTCGGAGTTGATTTCGTCGGCAATCAGCCGCACCGGACCGCGATAGTTGCCCGACACGGGCACCGGTTCGTGAGGATACTGAATCGTAACCTTGTGCCGGAACATGCTACGGAAGGTCACGCCGAGGCCGGTGATGAGACTGGCCGCACCGGACCAAAAAGTTCGCTTGCTCATCAGAACTGCCCCCGATAGATAAAGGTCGAAATGAGCAGATTCACAATCGCGACGGGCAGCAGCACGCGCCAGTTGAAGTTCATGAGTTGGTCGGAGCGCAGCCGCGGATAGGTCCAGCGCAGCCACATGACCACAAACACCACGAGGTAGGTCTTCAGCATGAACCAGATCCACCCGGGTAGCACCGGACCGTTCCAACCGCCGAGGAAGAACAAGGTAATAATGGCGGCGAGAACGAAGACCTGCGTATACTCTGCCAGGAAGAAGAGTGCGAAGCGCATCCCCGTGAATTCGGTGTGGTAACCCGCGACCAGTTCGGACTCGGCTTCGGGAAGGTCAAACGGTGTGCGGTTGGATTCGGCGATACTGCAAATAAAATAGATAATGAATGCTATCGGCTGATAGACTATATAGGGAATCGGCGATTGCGCGGCGACAATCTCGCTCAGCTTGAGCGATCCGGCCATCAGAATAACAGTCAGCACGGCCAGCAACATCGGAATTTCGTAGCTGACGTTCTGGGCCACGGCGCGTACCGCACCGAGCAGCGAGTACTTGTTGTTTGACGCCCAACCTGCCATCAGGATGCCGATGAAAGCGATATTCGACACGGCGAGCAGGTAGAGCGCTCCGACATTCAGGTCCGAAACACCGACGCCTTCCGCGATTGGAATTGCAGCGACCAGCAATGGCGCCGGGAGAAAGGCAATCACTGGTGCGAGGAAAAACGTCCAACGGTCAACGGCGGTGGGCGTGATCATCTCTTTGCCCAGCAGTTTCACCGCGTCAGCAATCGTCTGCAGCAGACCGAACGGTCCGACTTCGGTTGGACCCATGCGGTTCTGAATAACCGCCGATACTTTGCGCTCCAGCCACACGAGGAACAGCGCGTTAATCGTCACAAACGTGATGACAGCGCCGAATGCGATGACGAGCCGGATCAAAACTTCCACAATGCTCATCGGTCAATCTCCGGAATGACCACGTCAAGGCTGCCGAGAATCGAAACAACGTCGGCAACGCGCATGCCGGGAATCAACTGCTCGACAATTTGCAGATTGGCAAACGAAGGAACACGGACTTTCAGACGGTACGGCATGTTGCTGCCGTCGCCAATCAGATACCAACCGATGGCGCCGCGTGGACCTTCGGTGATGGAATAGTACTCGCCGGCGGGCACCTTAAACAGCTTCGGAACCTTCGCGCGCACCGGACCTTCTTCGAGCTTGGAAAGCGCCTGCTCGATCAGATTCAAACTCTGCTCGATTTCTTCCATGCGTACCAGTGACCGCGCCAGACAGTCGCCGGCCGTTTCCACGGGAACCTTCCATTCCAACTGAGAATACAAGTCGCAGTATGGTTCGTCGCGGCGCACATCGTAGTCTACACCCGCCGCGCGCAGGCAGGGGCCAGACACACCGTACTCCACGGCCTGTTCAGGACTGATCGCGCCGACTTTGTCGGTGCGCATTAGGAAGATCTCGTTCTTCATGACCAGCGTATCGTACTCGGGCATCCGCTTGCGCATATGCTTGACGAGCTTTGACACATCTTCCACGAAACTACCGTAAACGTCATTTCGTACGCCGCCGAAGACAATATATGACGTCGTCATGCGCTGGCCGGATACACGCTCAAAGATCGTTAGAATCATCTCGCGATCTTCAAAGCAGTAGAGAAAAGGCGTGATCGCGCCAAGATCCAATAAGTACGTGCCAAGCCAAACCAAGTGACTGGCAACGCGGCTTAGTTCGCCCATGATTAGGCGAATTACCTCGGCGCGCGGAGTCGACTCAATGTTGGCGGCGCGTTCGAGCAGCTTGGCCCATCCCCAGTTGTAGTTCACCGGTGACAGGTAGTCCATCCGATCCGTGTACGGCAAAATTTGCACGTACTGGCGCTTCTCCGCGAGCTTCTCCGTGCCGCGATGACTGTAGCCCAAATGGCAGCGGCCGCCCAGCACGCGCTCGCCTTCAACATGAAGCAGTATTCGCAGCACTCCGTGCGTCGAAGGGTGCTGCGGGCCCATGTTCAAGAAGAAATCGCGCTGCGGGGCGTCGCTCTTGCCAAGCTTCATCGCCTCATTGACGTCAATCTCGGGAATTTCCACCGTATCTTCCGGAATGTCAATCGGCGCGCCGTGAAAATCCTTGCGCAACGGATGAAACTTCGTGTAATGCGGCAGCAGCAGCGGCCTTAGGTGCGGATGGTCGGTGAAATTGATGCCGAACATGTCGGCGATTTCGCGCTCATACCAATCGGCGCCGCCGTAGACCGCGGACAGGGTCGGCAGAGTCGCAACGTCGCGCGCCGTCGTCGCGCGTACCCGCACACGCGCGCCGCCGCCATCGAACGGCTTAAACAGATAGAGCACGCAAAGGTCGGGTTGACGATCCACCCCGACCAGAGTTTCTAGTGAAAAGCGATCCCGCTTAAGCTGCGCCGCTACCGCGGCAAGCTGCTCGGGCGCGACTTCCATATCCACATCCATGCCGGTCTGCGCATAGTTGAGATCCGCGCCGGCTGTTGCGCCCGCTTGCTTCAGGCGCTCTATCAATTCCGCGTATGCAGAAGGAGTGTCCGCCGCAGGGACAGCGGTCTCAGATTCAGGAGGCATGTGTTTGTCCGGACTTGATCTTCTCTTGCAGTTCGATGATAGCGTGAATCAGCGCTTCGGGACGCGGCGGGCAACCAGGCACGAACACGTCAACGGGCACTATCTTCTCGACGCCTGCCAAAACTGCATAATTCTCATCCTGCTCGAACGGTCCGCCGCAAATTGCGCACGAGCCCAGCGCAATAACCCATTTGGGCGACGGCATCTGATCGTACAGCCGCTTGATGATCGGCGCCATCTTGAGGTTCACCGTACCCGCAACGATCATCAGGTCGGCCTGCCGCGGCGAGTTACGAAAAACTCCCGCTCCAAAACGATCGGTATCATAGCGGCTGGCGGAGGCGGCCATCATCTCAATTGCGCAACAGGCAATACCGAACGTGAGCGGCCACAGCGAGTTGGCGCGCGCCAAATCGAGCGCCTTCTGCAGCGGCAGGAAACGCACAATCGGCGGGATCTGCTCGTCCGGCTCCGACGAAACGTCGTGCTGTTCGAGCTTCGGGGCTTCGTTCGCGTCGCTCATATTATTGCCACTCCAGTACTTTCTTTTTCAGCGCATAGACCAGCGACAAACTCAATATAACAAGAAACAGGCTGACTTCAATCACCGGCATCCAACTGTCCCACGAACGCAGCACCGCAACGCAGGGGACGATGAACGCCGTTTCCACGTCGAAGGCCATGAAGACCAGCGCATAGATGTAGTAGTGAGCACGCAATTGCACCCACGCTTCGCCGATAATCGGCTCGCCGCTTTCATAAGTCTCTCCGCGAAAACGACCGCGACTGCGCGGAGCAAGCAGATAGGGCAACAGGACCAGCATCGCGCCAAACGCGAGCGTGCCGATGCCCATCGAAAACGGAATAATGTCGTGTAAGGCTTCCATCATACGGCGTACGCCCGTGTCTTGGGAGGCAGGTTAGTAAGATAGTCGTGCATGGCGCCGGCGGCCTTGCGGCCCGCGCCCATGGCCAGAATCACCGTCGCCGCGCCGCTAACAATGTCGCCGCCCGCATACACACCGGGTTTGCTCGTGGCGTTCGTATCGGGATCCACTTTAATCGTGCCCCACTTGGTCAATTCCAAGTCGGGCGTTGCCTTAGTCAGAATGGGATTCGGTGCATTGCCGACGGCGACGATCACGGCATCGCATTCCATTTCAAACTCGGAGCCCGCAACTTCAACCGGCTTGCGACGGCCGGAAGCGTCCGGTTCGCCCAATTCCATGCGAATACAGCGAATGGCGCGCACGCGATGTTCGGCGTCGCCAATCACCTCAATGGGATTGCACAGTAGGTTGAAATCAATGCCTTCCGCCTGCGCGTGATGCACTTCTTCCTTGCGGGCCGGCAACTCGTCAATCGAGCGGCGATAAACGAGCGAAACTTTGGCCTGATTCAACCGCTTGGCCACGCGGGCCGAGTCCATCGCCGTGTTTCCGCCGCCGACGACCACCGTGTGCTTGGCGTGCAGAATCGGCGTATCATAGTCCGGAAAGCGCGCCGCGCCCAGCAAATTGATACGCGTCAAAAACTCGTTGGCGCTGAAGACGCCGATCAAATTCTCACCCGGAACGTTTAGCATCTTGGGCAGCCCCGCGCCCGTGCCGATAAATATCGCGTCGAAGCCTTCGTCGAACAGCTCTTGAAGCGTCACCGTGACGCCGACGACAATATTATACTCAAACTTGACGCCGAGTCGCTTGATGTAGTCAATCTCTGATTCGATAATATCGCGGGGCAGACGAAACTCAGGAATTCCGTAAGCCAGCACCCCAGCGGGACGGTGCAGCGCTTCGAAGATCGTCACGTCGTGACCCAGTTTTGCCAAATCTCCCGCCACCGTCAGACCCGCCGGGCCTGATCCGGCGATGGCAATGCGACGACCCGTCTGGGCAATCTCAGTCTGCGTCGTGACCTGCTTATGCATCCGCTCCCAGTCTGCGACAAATCGTTCCAGATTGCCGATAGCAACGGGATCGTGGCGAATACCCTCTATACAGAGCGATTCGCACTGCTCTTCCTGAGGACAAACGCGACCGCAGACTGCCGGCAGTGAGTTGGTCGTGCGCAGCGTGTCGGCGGCGTCCTGATATCGGCCGTCACGCACTTCGCGCAGGAACTTGGGAATATCAATATTGACCGGGCAACCGGAAACGCACTTGGGATTCTTGCAATCGAGACAGCGTTCGGCTTCGGCCCGAGCCTGCGCTTCGGTATAACCGAGCGGCACTTCGGCGAAGCCCCGCACGCGCTCGTCGGCGTCGCGCTCAGGCATCGGCACTCGCGGAGGATGCGCCTTCAGATTACGCTTCTGCTCGGACATGCTTGATCGTCTCCGTCAATTGGCAGGCATGCGCATGCTCAACCGCCGCGTGCTCTTCGCGCACGTACGAGCGGTTACGCAGCAGGAGTTCTTGAAAATCTACACCGTGGATGTCAAACTCGGGGCCTTCGACGCAGGCAAAGCGGACCTTCTTGTCCACTGTTACTCGGCACGCACCGCACATGCCCGTGCCGTCCACCATGATCGGATTCAGCGACGCCAGGCCGGGGATATTCCATTTGCCCATCACACGTGCCGTCGCGCCCATCATGGCCACAGGACCGACTACTATCCCGAAATCAAACTTCACGCCGCCGTCGCACCAATGCTGCAAAACGTCCGTCACGAATCCTTGCCGTCCCAACGTGCCGTCATCGGTGCAGAGGCGCACGTCGTCGCACACTTCCGAGAATTCATCGCTCAAAATCAGCAAACTCTTTGAGCGCGCACCGAGTATCGCATGGACCTTGTTTCCGGCGGCTTTGGCGGCTTTCGCGATCGGAAGAAGCGGAGCCGCGCCGACGCCGCCGCCTACAACCAGCAGATTGCCCCAGTTGTGCATGTGCGTCGGCTGACCGAGCGGACCGACGATATCCAGAATTGAACTCCCAACGGTGTAGTGCGCAAACTCTTCCGTGGTCTTGCCCGCTTCCTGCACGATTAAGCGAATCATGCCATGCTCGGGATCGGTGCCGACCACGGTCAGCGGAATGCGTTCACCGTGTTCATGCAGTCGCAGAATCACGAATTGCCCGGCGGCATGCTTCGCGGCCACGCGCGGCGCTTCCACCCAGTAGTCGTGAATTCGGTCGGCAAGCTGACGATGCTTGTAAATAATGTGACCCGATGACATCAAGCGCTCGCCGGCACAAGTTGATCGCGCGGCACGGGGGTTATTGTCTCGACCGTCTCCCAGCCGACGCGGAAGGCCTTCAGATTACGCTCCACCGTTCCGGCCGGAGCATTCTGCTCAATCGTATCAATCATTGCCTGCTGCGGAATCGTCGTCATCAAGCGGCAAAAGATACCGAGTGAAACGGCGCTCGTATATACGGGCTTCTCGACAGTCTGTTTGGTGATCTGAATGATCGGGATCGGATAGATCATCTGCGGCCCCGGAGTCATCTTCGAAACCAGATTGGGGTCTACGACGATAATCGTGTCGTCGCGCAAGTTCTTCGAGAAAAAGCCCCACGCACTTTGCGCAAGACACAGAAAGAAATCAATCTTGGTCAGGCGGGGATACCCGATCGGTTGGCTGTCAATTAACACGTCAACGCTCGTCGGGCCGCCGCGCACCTGCGCAGTGTACGTAGGACTTTGCAGTGCGTTGAGGCCCATATTGTGCGCCGCGAGCGCCACCCACTCTCCGGCGAGGATATTACCCTGACCGCCGACGCCGGCGAAACGGATTTCAGTTCTCACTGGGTTCTCCTCCCTGCCCTTCGCGACTTGGCTTCATAGCCTCAGACTCCGCAATCTTGCGAGCGGCTTCCCGGACGCGTTCCTGTGCATGCGTTTTCAGTTTGTGATACTCTTCGCAATATTCGGGACGCTCGGCTTTGTGCAGCAGGCCGATCTTGTACTTGCCAACGCGCTCTTCCGGCGACAGCTTATCCCACTGCGCGGCCATCACGGCGTTCGAGGCGATATGCTCAACCAATTCCGCCGGATCAGGATGCTTGTTGCGGCGGCCGAATTGCGTATGACAATTCGACATCACTTCAATCACAGAAAAGCCCTTGTGCGCCATGCCGTTCTTGATCAGGCGTTCGAGGAAAATCCCGTTGGCAACGTGACCGCGCGCGACGTAGCTTGCGCCCGCTGCCATGGCCAATTCGCACAGGTCAAATCCCGGGTCTACCACGCCATATGGCGCCGTCGCGGCGCGTGCGCCCGTCGGCGTCGTCGGCGAAAACTGGCCGCCGGTCATGCCATAAATCTCGTTGTTGACAATCACCAGCGTGATGTCAATATTGCGGCGGCAGCTATGAATGAAATGATTGCCGCCGATCGCCGCCGTGTCGCCGTCGCCCGCCATCACCACGACCTTCTTGTCCGGCGCAGCCATCTTCAAACCCGTAGCGAAGGTCAGCGCGCGGCCGTGGGTCGTGTGCAGCGTGTTCATATTCACATAGCCCGGCGCGCGCGACGTGCAGCCGATGCCGGAAACAAACGAGGTCGCATCCTGATCCCAGCCCAGCGCTTCCATCGCGCGAATGGCGGACTTCAGGACGATGCCGATGCCGCAGCCAGGGCACCAGATATGAGGCATGAGTTCCGGCCGCAGCCAGAGCGAATAATCAAAGGCCACGATGCACCTCGCGAATCTTGTCTAATACCTGTTGCGGTTCGATCGGCACGCCGCCTACGCGGTTCACACCATGCAACTGCACGTCCCGACGCATGGCCGCACGTTCAACCTCGCCGCGCAGCATGCCCATATTCATCTCAGGAACGATCACCGCGCGGACATTGTCCACCAGCGTCCGCACCGTCCCGTACGGAAACGGCCAGAACGTGACGATCCGCATCAGCCCGGCTTTGATCCCTTCGGCGCGTGCGATGTCCACGGCCTCCTTGGATGCCCGGCCGGGCGAGCCAAACGTGATAATGGCGATGTCGGCGTCATCGAGCAGGTAACTGTCGTTGCGCTCGATCTCCGACTGATGCAGTTCAATTTTGTTGACCAGATGCTCGATCCCGCGCTGAATCACTTCGGGCGTCGTCGTGCCAAAACCCGCCTCGTTGTGCGACAGACCCGTGATGTGAATGTGCTTGCCCTGATAAAAATCGTGGAACGGGCGGAAGCTGTTTACGGCGTAACGCTCCTGATACCACGAACGCGGGTGCACCGGCCCCAATTCGTCGTCGTTCGGAATCGTGAAACTCTCCGTCGTGTGCGCGATGATCTCATCAATCAACAAAATTACCGGAGTGCGGTACATCTCCGACAGGTGAAACGCGCGCACCGTCTCCCGATAGAGCTCCTCAGGATTGCCCGGCGTCAAAGCGATAATCGAATGATCACCGTGCGTTCCCCAGCGAGCCTGCATGACGTCCGCCTGGGCTGGAGCCGTCGGCGCGCCTGTGGATGGTCCGCCACGCTGCACATTCACGACCACGCACGGCGTCTCGGTCATGATGGCATAACCCAGATTCTCCTGCTTCAGCGAGAAACCCGGGCCGCTCGTGGCGGTCATGGCCTTGCTCCCGCCGAGTGATCCGCCCACAACCGCGCCCATTGCCGCGATCTCGTCTTCCATTTGCAGAAAAACTCCGCCGGTCTGCGGCAGGCGCAGCGACAACAGCGCGGCAATTTCCGACGACGGTGTGATGGGGTAGCCTGCGTAGAAGTTACACCCGGCGCGCAACGATGCCTCAGCGATAGTCTCGTTACCGGCCCAAAATACCCGATGTTGCGACTTCATGCCTTCCCCCCCGCAGCCTTCTTCTCTTTGCCGGGCGCAAAAATAGAAATTGCGAAGTCCGGGCATTCCGCTTCGCAAATCCCACAGCCGTTGCAAACTTCCATGTTCGTAACTTTCACAATGACACCTTCCCAGCGGTCCGGGGATTCAACCATGGACAGCGTTTTCGTCGGGCATAAGTCCACGCAGATGCGGCACCCTTTGCACCACGCCTCGTGAACTACCAGCTTAAACTGCCCGTTCGCAGAGGTTGTCTCTACCAGGCTCATACACATTCCTTAGGCTATCAGAACTGTTCCCGTGCACTGCGGATTGGAGGTCGCATACGATTCGAGCAATTCGCGGCAACCGTGCATTTTCAAGATTTTACCAATGTACCAAGCATGCACTGGAGTTGCAACCGTAGTGTAGCAATGTCACCGACAATTCGTGCATTGCGAATGCATTGAAAAGTATTGAGTGTGTTTGGCTTTAAAATCGGACACCAAGGGGCATATTCCTGTTTTCGCGAGGCATGCTTGTAAAAAAAGGTGCATGCCATTCCTCTTAATCGCACGGTATTATGCGGATTCAATTGGACCACGTGGAACCTTACCCTAATCGTCCGATTTGGGTCCAATTCTCCCTTTTCCTTGTTTATCGCGCCGTTCTGTGCCTTTGTCACTTGACTTTCGGGCTGGAGTTGCCGATCTTTCACGTGAAGTTTTTCACAAGGGAGACCCGGCCCCCTGCCGGCGAATGTGCTGAACTGAAAGCTTTGTAACTATATGACCCTCAATATTCGATCGGCCTTCCGTTCATCACGGAGAGCGCACGATCTAAATGCCGTTCGGGCCTCGGGCCCGTTTCAAATAAGAGCCCCGCGATGCAAACACTACGCATCGCGGGGTTTCTATTTTCACTTGAATACTATTGTTTCTATAGACTAATCAATTTTGCTGGCACCAGCCCCAGTTGGTTGATCGTTGCCCCCTACCATCATGAAACACAAACTGCTTCTCATACTCGCCCTCGTCATTTCGCTCGTATGGCTCACCACAGGCTGCGAGGATGATGAGGACAATGCGACGACTCAACCGAGTGCCAGCACCGCTGACTGCTACGGCTGCCACACGAACCAAGAGATGCTGGAGGCCACAGCCGCTCCTGACACCAGCGAAGCTCCCGAGAATCCGGGCGAAGGTTGAGGCGGAGCGGTCTCGCCGTTGGCGGGATGGCAGAAAGTTCTGATGAGCGGCGTGGGGCTCGAACAGTTCATGCAAAGTGACCACGGGTTTGATTGTATCGTCTGTCACGGTGGAACCGCCGGTGTGCTGCCCAAAGACGAAGCGCACGCGGGCATGACCGCCGATCCGTCGTGGGGGAATGAAAATGTGTGCGCGCGCTGTCATGACGGCATTGCCCACAATTTCGCCACGTCGAGCTTGCATGCCACGATGCAGGGATATCACACGTTCTTTGAAGCGCGCACCGGCCGGACGATTGACTCCGATCCTGCCATCCGCGCCAAGTTCGACGCGCAATGTAACAAATGTCACGCAACCTGCGGAGAGTGCCATATCAGCCGACCTAAGTCGGTCGGCGGTGGTTTCATTCAAGGTCACGCGATTCGACGGACCCCCGATCTTGCCAACCAGTGCACGGCCTGTCACGGCAGCCGTGTTGGCGATGAGTATCAAGGCCGCAATGAGGGCTTCCGCGCAGACGTGCACTACGTTCCGAATGCCATGAATTGCGTGGCCTGCCACGACGCCGACGAAATGCACGGCGACGGCACCGCCTATCCCTATCGCTATGCCGTGCGCAACGGCGCAAATTGCCGCGACTGCCATGATGTCACGGCCGAGCAGAACGAATATCACGCCGCGCACGGCGGGAATTTCGCCTGCCAAGTGTGCCATGCGCAGGACTACAAGAACTGTAATGACTGTCACGCAGGCACGGGCATTTCACAGCCGAGTTACATGCAATTCAAAATCGGCCGCAACCCATTGCCCGGCGATCGCGCGGGCGAATACGTTGTGCTGCGGCACATTCCGATCTCCGAAAACACCTACACCGCGTGGGGCGTGCCGACGACCAACTATGAGGTCCTGCCGTCTTTCAAGTATGCCACGCCGCACAACATCGTGCGCTGGACTTCGCGCACGCAAGTTCCGGAAGGCCAATCGTGCGGCCAGTCGTGCCACAACACGCCCGACAACGGCGGCTGGTTCTTACGCCAAAACGATCTGGACGCGCTGACCTCTGCCAATGAGCGTGTAGCCAATCAACATCTCATCCTCCCCGACGGCCCGCCGCCGTGGACTTCGCAGCAATAAAGTTACCGAACAACCCTATACAAATTCTCTGAGGTACTATCATGACTCGCTTCGTTCGCTTCCTCCTGCCTGTGCTGCTGGTCGGCAGCCTGTCGTTCTTCCTTGGCTGTTCAGAAGACGATGACGACGATACGCCGACCGGGCCGGATGCTGCTCAACTGCAATCAGACATGGCCGACATCGGCGACGCCTATCTGACCTCCGGCATCAAGATTATCACCGCCGACGCATTGTTCGCGGACATCACCAACTCCGTCAATCTGTTCATGATTGACTTCCGCAGCGCGACCGACTATGCCGCCGCCGGACACATCGCCAACACGGTCAACTGGACGATCGCCAATCTGCCCGACAATCTGTCGCAGATTCCTGCGGGCGCAAAGGTAGTTTGCGTGTGCTACAGCGGTCAGACCGCGGGTTGGGCCTGCTCGTTCTTACGGATGAAGGGCCTCGACGCATACAGCTTGAAGTGGGGCATGTGCGGCTGGACCGCCGACACGCTCGTGAATCTGAAAAAGTGGGACAACGTAGTCCCCAACGGTGGTACGCTTGAAACGACCGCCAACCCGCTCACGACTGAATTTGATTTCCCGGCATTGGCGACGAGCGCTGAAGACGCGCAAGCTGCGATCACCGAAGAATGCAATCAGCTCTTTGACGGCGGCTTGAAGAATATTTCCGCCAACGACGTCTATGCCAACATCAATGACGGCAACGCGGCCAACGATCCGTTCCTGCTTTGCTACTGGGCCGAAGCCGTTTACAATCTTGGTCACATTCCAGGATCGTACCGCTTCGAGCCGGGTTCGCTGGGCTACGAAGAGAATCTGAAATACGTGCCCAATGACAAGCAAGTCGTCGTCTATTGCTATACCGGCCAGCAGTCGGCGCAGGTGTGCGCGTATCTGAACATGCTGGGCTACAACGCCTACTCCATGCTGTTCGGCATGAACGCCGTCACTGACCGTGCGGACATTCTCGGCGCGAATGACTATCACGCCCCTGCAACCAACTACCCCGTCGTCATCGGCGGCTAATTCTGCCCGCGGCCTGAAGACTCAACGAGTCGTTTGCAGGCCGGGACAATGTGCGGCGGGCTGAATTCCTCCCCGTCGGCCCGCCGCAACAAGTTTCACCAACGCAACAGCGGGCTCAGGTAATCCTGAGCCCGCTGTTCATTTTCTACGAACCGTCTGGCTTACTGTGCCGAGTAGTTCTTGCCGGGAACGGAGACCTCTGTCGAGGTACCCGGGCCGAACAGGTGAATGCCTGCCGGCAGGACCGTCGTCGTTTCCGACTTGTCCGCCGGAGCCAGTTCAACACAAGCGGGAATTTCGCCGACGTAGAATTCAACGTCCGAAACCGGATCAGCCGACAGCTTCAGACTGGCATAAACCGCCGCCATGACTTCCTGCGCCGGGCGCGTGCCGACACCGGCCGCGATCAGAGCCGGGACCATGTAGTCGGGAACGTAGGTCACGGCATAGTAATATTGCGTGCCGAGTACGCTGAAGTCCGTCCAGTTGTTGACGGGCGGGAAACTCATCAGGTTGCCCGGTGCGAAGAGAGTCGCCGGGTCGGTTGAGCGATACACCGTCCAGTAGGCCGCGCCGTTGTCCTCCCAGTTCAAGCGAACAAAACCGCCGTCTTCCTTGATGACCAACGAGTCAACGGGGTTCAGGACCTTCTGCTCCATGCGTATAGAGTAGGGTCCGGTGTTGTTCTCGTAACCGCCGACCTGGACATAGTAGGTGACTCCGGCCTGTGCAGTGAACTCAACGACGCTCTGAAGTGTAGACGAGCCGCCGCACGACGCGTCGTCATCGCAGACAACCATCACGTCACCCGGGCAGGCGCCGCCGCGACGAACTTTGAGTCCGGTGTCGTAGCCCGAACCGCATAGCGAAATGACCACGCCCTGAGTTGCGCCGAGCGTCAGTGAATAGACGTCTTCCGGCGAACTCTCCGCGAAATAGCAATCTCCGTTAGCATAGTTGTCCTGCGAGCAAACGGTGTTGCCGAAGCCCGTGTACGGAAGCGCATTCACCGCCGTGCCGGGGCAGACGTCGTTCGTCGAGATGTAGCCGCCGGCGCTTGTGACATTCAGATTGTACGGGCCATACGACAACGAGTTGAATCCGCGCACGAGAATGTAATAATTCGTGTTCGCTAACGCACCAAATGAAACCGTGCTCTGGAAAGAGAACGAACCGCCGCACTGGTTGTCGTCGTTGCAGGCAACCAGCGTGTTGCCCGGGCATGATCCGCCGGCCATGACCTGCAATCTGGTGTCATAGCTTGGATTCGGCGAGCAGAGGGACACTTGCACGGTTTGGCACGACGGAACATTCAACGTGTACAGAACATCGTGACTGGCCTCGAATCCGCAGCCGGCGAAGTCGTAATCTGCGAAGGCACAGGCTGTGTTGCCAGCATGGGAGTATGGCAGCGCATTGACGGGAAGGGAGCCCGAGCAGTTATCGTTCGCCGGGGCGCCAATATGTCCGCCGCCCGTGATGTTCAATGTGAAACGCCCGCTGGAGGTTGAGAATCCTCCAACCACGACGTAATACGGAACGCCGGCGGTGGCGTTCCAGGTGACTTGGCTCTGCACGCCGCAAAAATCATCACTGCAGGCAAGCTCGGTTGTTCCCGGGCAGTTGCCGTCCGTGCGCACAGTCAAACGGGTGTCGAAATTCGAGATACCGCCGCACGTTGAAGCGGTAATACTCTGGCACTCGTCAACAATCACGGTATAGACGACATCGTTGGAAAGACCCATGTTGCAGAACGAGAAGTCGTTGGCCGCAGTGCAAGTTGATCCGGTGGTCGTGAAGGGCAGCGCCGTGACAAACGTCGGACTTGAACAATTGTCGTTTGCGGGAACTGGATCCAACGCCGTCTCGGTGATATCAAGCTGATAGTCACCGACCGAACCGTTCCAACCTAGAACGCGAACATAAATTATGTCCTGACCTAACGAACTGAAGGTCGCGCTGCTGCGCAGGTTGCCGACTCCGCAGTCGTCATCGGTGCAATCTACCAACGCGTCGCCCGGGCAGTTGCCGCCGCGACGGACTTCAAGAAAAGTGTCATAGCTCGAGTTGCACAGGCTTACGGTGACCTGCGAGCTACAGGGACTCGTGTAAAAGAAATACCATACGTCCGGCGTTTCCGGATAGGCACAGCCGGAGCCGCTGGCCGTGGCCGATACCGTACTGCCGGTACCACTGAACGGCAGCGTCACGTAGTTCCCCGGGCAGTTGTCATTGGCCAAGGTAATCGGATAGCTGCCATCTACCGTTGTCGCGCCGGTATTGTTAGGATCCAGCCAGTTCGACAGCCGCGTAGCACTTGAGCCGCCGCCGGCCCAGGAAACACTCAAGCGACCGAAATAGTCATCAATGTTGTTCGCACATGAGGCCGTGCCGCCGTGCAACTGGCCGGTGATCCTGCTGTTCTGATCGAACAACGGTGAACCGGAGGAACCCGGCTCTGTGGTGCCGTCTTCCCAATTGGCGATACGCCAGTGCGTTCCGTCGCCGGGTACCGACGAGCCGCCGTAGCTCGTGACCGTCGGCGAATTGTTGTCAATCGTCCACTTCTTGACATCGCCGCGCGGATGGTGAATACACACAGAGCTCGAGGATGCCGCGTCGTTGCGGTTCCAGCCGTTATAATAGGCATTGTAGGCCACGGGCGGGTGTGCGGACAGTTCAAGCAGCTCGAAATCCGAGTTTGCCCAGTTCGCGCGCAGTGTCGCATTGGCCACCGTCTGCGCGGTCGAGCCGTCGGCATTCGGCGAGCACTGCGGGCTTTCGTAGTTGAACACAAACACCCACGAACCACTGAATCCGCAATGGTTGGCCGTCAGGTAATAGGCAGGCCAGTTGGTGGCGACGTTGGCGCGTATCATCGAGCCGGAACAGATGCGCGAACCGCCCGATGTGATCATGGTCGCGCCGCGCTTCTCATCCTGCCAGGCCGAAGCCTCAGGGCAAAGAATGTTGTTGTTGCACGCGCCCGAGTCACCAAAGTTGTCCAACGCGTCGCGCTGGGCATAGCCGAAGTAGTTGCGATAGGCATGGCAGACGGTAGAGATCGTGAGCACACTCTCGTTCATGACCGCGGCCGGCTCATACAGTTCCAGCGTGATGGCGTCGCCCTTCAGATGGCGGATCACGTTGGTACCGTCCACCCAATTGTTGAACGCGGTCAGTGCGCCCAGCACGTCATCCTGATTATCGTTGTAAACAAATAGCTCCGCGCCCTTCGGCAGATACCATTCACTAAACAGCAGCGCCAATGAATGAGCATCCGGCGACTCAATGCGGAGCCGCCAGACGCGGCCGCCATCAGGCGCCATGGTCCACGTCCCGCTGTTACTTAGGTTCATATTCACCGGGATCTGCGCGGCGAAACGGTTCTGCTCAGCTTTGGGCAGGCCCGCGTCTTCGGCCAGATACGCCGAATTGTCCTGCGAGGGCATACCAACTGTTGGTGCTGCAGGCAGATAGGATGCGCCTGCGGACATCGCGCGTGGCGTACCTTCCGACTGGATTTGACCAAAGGCAACCGACACAAGACAGGCCCCAAACACTATCCAGG
Organism: bacterium; assembly: GCA_016702305.1. Taxonomy (NCBI): domain Bacteria; species bacterium. Next base: position 17,812 of record JADJEH010000015.1, on the reverse strand, counting down.
CAATCACTCTCTTCATCTTAACCTCTTACAATATTACATGTGCACGGATCTCCCCAATAATTTACGATTCAGGGCGAGCGTCTGCAAGCTTTCACATCAAAATACTATGACATTTGTCATCTTTTAACGTTTTGTTTCTGTTCTGCTTGAGGGATTCCCGCTGGCAAGTCTTGGTTGAAGCGCCTGCCCAAGACCTCTGCCGAAGATGAAGTCCAAGCTCATACCAGCCGGAGTCTGTTACACTGACGTTCTTTCGCGCCGCACGACCGATCGACCTGGTTCGTTCCGGGCACTCGGCTCTCACGTGAGACCCGGGTGCCGAAAGTGGACACGCATTGAGTACGTCTGATATACAAAACGGGCGACCAAGTGGCCGCCCGCAGCAAAATCAAACGTCGTGGACTACTTTTCGTTCACGTCGTCTTCCGGCGGAAGCATGAAGAGCGGCTGACAGGGATGCTTGGCATAAGTTTCGAGCACCTTCAGGCCGTAGGACGGTTCTGCATGGCTGATAACTTCGCCCGGCAGCAGACCCAATCGCGATGCCAACATGCTGACTGGCGATGACGGCGCGAAAAGTCGGCCCAAATTCAGCAGACCGGGCTTGGGATATTCCACTACTGTGACCTTTCCCCGCGGCGAGAGTCCCGCCGACTTCCGGGCATAATCAATGGAAGATTCAAGGCTGCCAATCTCGTCGACAAGTTTCCGTTCAAGCGCTGCCGGTCCGCTCCACACGCGGCCCTGTGCGATCGCTTCAACATCTTCGCGTTTCATGTCGCGATCTTCGGCCACTCGACCTACGAAATCGTCGTAATGCCCGATAATGAGTTTTTCCACGCGCGCCCGCTCCTCATCCGTGATCGGCCGATCAGGCACCTCGGCATTCAGCAGTGGCAAAACAACTCCGGCCCCGAGGTCGGCATGCTTGCCAAGCTGCACCTTGTCATAATGCAGACCGGTCTTCTCAGTGAGCTTTTCGTTCCACAGGAACCCGGCGATCACGCCAATTGAGCCGGTCACCGTGAACGGCGATGTGAACACGTAATCGGCTGGCGAGCTGAGCCAGTAGCCGCCCGACGCCGCCACCCTGCCCTGCGAGACGATCATCGGCTTCTCTGCCGACACATCACGCATGCCGTCCGCAACCCAATCTGATGCCAAACCATCACCGCCCGGCGAGTCCACGCGCAGCACAACGGCTTCGATGTCTTTGTCTTTCGCCAATCGCTGCAAAAGCCTCGATGTGTACCGCCCGCGGATTCCGCTGTCAAGATCGCATTCACCGACCGCATAGACAACCGCTACACGCGGATACTCGCCCCAGTGCGGGTCGCTCTGCTTGTCTTCAGCCAGTTCGTCTCGCTCGATAAACTCCGCCTTCTTTCCAGTGGCCCGTTCGAGAATCTCCTTCGCGTCGTCCCATCGGCCCAGCGTATCCACCAGTCCAAAGCGCTCCGCCTCATGCGCTGTCAAGAATCCCAGCGAGTCCATCGCCAATCGAATCGAGTCGGCACTGATACCCATCTCTGCCGTCACCGCGCGCGACCATTCCCGATGAAAATCCTCCAGCAGCACCATGCGCTGTTCGCGGTCCTTCTCGGACATATCGTTGCGCGCTAAACTTTCGAACGCCGATTTGTACTCAAAATAGCGCCACTCCTCCGCGCCGATACCCAGCTTTTCGAGCATCCCATGGTAATACGTCTTGCCTGTTAACCAGCCGGCGGACTCGAGCATGCCTAACGGATCCATCCACACGTAGTCGGCCTGCGTCAACAAGTATATCTGCGTCATGCCACCCCGGTCAATCCACATGTATACGCGCTTGCCGCTCTCGCGAAACGTGCGCAGCTTCTCGGCCAGCTCCCAGCACAGCGCGCGCGGAGCATTGAAGCCCGAGAGATTCAAAGCAATGCCGTTCACCGCGCGATTGGCCTGCGCCTCGTCAATCAACTGATACATCTCCATCAGCGTATGCCGGCCCTCGTCAAACCAGCGCGCCTTCTGGTACACCAGATCACCGCGCATCCCCACGGCCACAATGTGCTGATTGCGCTCGATATACTGCTCCGCCTCAAAACTTGGCTCCACACGGCCCACACGAATGGCGTAACTCGTGTATTGCAATTCCGAGTCCTTGTCGTAGTGCGGCGTCAAGTGAAAACTCGTCGCATCCACGGAGAAGCCTATTCCCAGCGTAAACACGGGCGCGGGATCTACCGGATCAATCTTGGCAATCTTGCCCGCGATCCGAATACCGTCAAGCGGCATCACCTCCACCCCCGCACCCCATTGCATCGTGCGCGGATTATCTTTGTCATGCGCCGCCAGATCCGCAAACAGCGTCAAACGATGCGATCCGCCAATTGGGCGTAATCCCAGATCGGCCTGCATCTGGGCACGCCCATTGCGCAGGCCGAACGTCCACGCGCTTCCGATAGAAACATACTTGAACGGGCGTATCACGTTCCCCAGCGTGACATGCTGTTGACGCATGTCTCCCGCAGCCAGCCCCTTGGACCAACCGTATGACACGCCCCAATGATCGGCGCGCGAACCGCCGGCCAGCGCAAGCTGAAAATCATCTATATGCTCAATATTGTCTCCAACATTCACCAACGTCCGCCGCATCGAGGCGCCCAGTCCGTGACCACCGACATGCAGCCCCCAATTATCGAGCCGCTTGCGAGCGCTATTGCGATCATCCCAGGTAAACGCCGCCTCCGAGCGCGACATTGCCGCCCAGCCCGCCGGATTCCAATACGAACCCAATGCACCCTGATAGCTGCCCGGCGTCGCAGCCGTATTGAGTATTCCTGCACCGTAGTTCGGAAGCAGCGGCGGCAGGCTTGACGCTTCGGCAACAGTGCCGATCATAACCAGTAGGAACAGAAACCGGAGGCGCATGATTGAGATTCGCATGAAATTAGGGAAGCATTATGACTAAGTCTATCCGGCGATTAAGTGTTCGCCCGCGTGCCGATTCATTGGATGCAATCGGCGCTGTCTCGCCTTTGCCGACGGTCGTTACGGAAACGCCGGGCTTGAGTACTCCGGCTAACGCCTCGCCGACCGCGGCGGCGCGCTGCTCCGAAAGCTCATGATTGGACTCCTCTGAGCCTTCCGCATCGGTATGACCTTCCACGATCACGCCGGCGACGTCCGGGAAAACGCTTATGGCATCAGCGGCCTTCTTCACGATAGACTGTTGATCCTTGCCAATTGTTGCCTTTCCGCTCGCGAATTTCACGCCGTACAAATGAATGACAATATGACCGTCGATGGATTGATAGACGACTGCGTCGCCCGCGTCAAACGCCGTCTGCGCCATCTGGACGCGCTGCGCCGTCAGTTCACGTTTACGCAAGCGGTTCACTGCCACGTCGCGCTCCGCCTGCATGTCGAGATTGCGCTGGTCCAGCTCGGCGATTCGATCCTGCTGATCGGCTAGGCTAGTTTGCATCTCGCTCAGCGTGCGCTCCATACTTTGCCGGGCCGTATTCAGGACATAGTCCACGGAATCCTGAATCGCCGATTCCCGCGTCTGACGCCGGTCGTAAATCTCCTGGAATTCTTCTACCGCCGCATCTCCGCCCTCGGAAAACGCCAGCGAGTCGCCCCAGTCCGCGGCAATCTGCGCCAACAGATTATCGTACGGCAGCAGTAGGGACTCGTAGGGCATTCGAGTGTTCTGCGCACGCCTGACAAAGGCCGATTGACCGGATGCGTGGCGCGCAAGTCGCACCGCTTCGGCGGCCGCGACCCGCGAATCGTCCATATTCTCCTGGGCCAACGCCGCTTCGGCGCGCGAAAGCGCTTGCTGAGCGCGTGCGTAGATCGTCGGAAACTGAACGTCCGCCCCAGCCGCTTGCGCGGCGGCCAACGCATCGCGGGCCTGTGACAGAACTCCGCTACGCAATGCGTCGCGGCGAGCCGTGTAATACTGCTGCGCGACCATCTCCTGCAATCCGTTGACTTCCGCCTCATCACCGGCCTCGATCTTGGCCGCCATCTCCGCCAGCGCCCGCTCCGCTTGCTGCCACGCAGGCAAATCGTTATTGGCACCCACCGAACGTGCTGCGGCCCGGGCGTCTACGACCGATTGTATTCGCGACCGCAGCGTCGCGGCATGCGTGGACGCGGTCTCGATGCTCTCCAGGGCGCTTTCGAGATTCAAGCGCGTGATCGTCTCGTTTGCAGGATTCTTGATTTGCGAACGAGCACTGCGGATGGACTCCTCGGCCTGTCCCATACGGCGCGGCGACCATATCAGAAGTTCCGCGGCAACCGCTTCGGCATAGGCCGAGTCGGCGTCCGCCAACAGGTCCTCTACCAGCACGGCCGGCTGAGCGTGCAGCGAAAGACAACAGGCGCAGATCATCAGACCGACGGACAGAACAAGGTTCATGTTTTGAGTCTTCCGTTACTTCTTCATTAGAACCGGCACCAGATCATAGATCGGCGCCCAACCCGCGCGCATTCCGACCTTGGTAATCGCATCACCCTCCTCAATCAATGCCAGCGGCGTATCCAGCAGATCCATACTCTTGCGCACTCCGCTCACGTTGACCTGCACACGGCTGAAACACAGCTTGCCGCCGCATCCCCAGTCGTCGCCCTGCAGCTTCTTCTTCCGCTTGCTCCATTCTTCGGTAGGCAGCGTCGCTTCAATTCCACGCGGCGCATAAAGCTCAACCCAGTCGCCGATTCGGGCAAACGCCTGCGCGGGCTGATTCGGCTGCAATGGGAAGAAATCGTCACCGACATACGTGAGACCAGCTTGCGTGTCGAACGTCATGAATTTTAGCCACGCGCGGCTACGCGAAGCATAGGCATCGGTCTGCCATACCCACGGACGCTCGCCCTGCGGCCAAATACTGACGGACTGCTCTGTGCTCACGAGCAGAAAACCGCGCCATAAGTCCACATTGAGGAGCGTATCCCCCGGCACACCATAGCCCAGTGGATTGACCAGACCAAGCGCGCCGTCCCGGATTGAAAAAGTGACCAGCTTGCCGCCCGCTTCTGCGCCAGTTGCCGCGCAGTAAACCCATACGGTGTCGGCCCGCAGTCCAACCCAGCGCGGCGCGAGATTTTGCAAGGCGGACGAATAGACCCGGCCAAACTGCTCCGTGCGCACATCGTACCAACCCAACCCTGCAACCGGGTCCTCGCCGCGGCCGTGAAATGCCAAAAGGCCAAACCACACCTTATCCGGTGATTCGGCCAGCGGTCCGATCTCTTCGCTCACTTCACCGCGCGCGATGTCGGGTTGCTTCCAGGCGTCCGCCAAGGCTTGCAACGATTGGTCATTGGGCGGTGGAATGATCTTCTCGGCATTGCCGTAGGCATCCTGCTTCACGATCGAATTGCCGCGTATCGGATTGCAGACGTATGTGGCGTTTCCGACGATAGCACTACAGCCGCGCCCAGTCGAGCGCGGGACGGGCATCTCGACGGAGTCACGCGGAACGGTGAACATCGCCCCGGCCTTCCCGGAGTAGACAGCGGCCCATTGCTCATTCGCGAAAACCACCTTGTGATCGTCATAAGCAATCACTGGAAAGGCCGTAAGAAAACTGCGGCGCTCCAAACCTGCGCCGGAGGCGGCGCTCGAGACGACAATCAGCAGTAGCAGAAATGGCATCATGCGAACAGCGATGGACCTTGGCCGACGCCGCCAAAATAGTTCTGCAACAGCGTGCGCAAGAGCATTACGGCAATCAGCGCCAGCACCGTGCGGAACAGGCCGATGCCGAGACCCAGCCATAGAATGAAAAAATTCACGACGGCGACAAGCGCGCTGGCGATCCAAAAATCGGGGAGCACCGCATTCATGCCGCCCGACACAAACGCGAGGGCCAGTACGACGAACATGACGCGCAAAAAGCCGGGCTGCTCTTCACGCTTGGCCAACAATGAGCAGGCCAAATAGTAGAGCAGCGCTTCGACCACGAGCTGAAGGAAGTGCATGGTAGATGCAGAAAGGTGTGTGAAGAAGCGAGAAGAGAGACGAACTCCGGCGCGGGACGCCGGACTATGGCAGATAGAGAACGTGCAGCACGGCCTCGGAATTATCTCCGGACACAAGCTCGATCCAGTAACTGCCTGCCGATTGACCGTGAAAGTCGAGCGCGATGCCTGTCGCTTGCGCCGCGATCGGCTGTGTCATGACGGCGTGGCCCAGCAGATCGAATACACGCAACTCGCCCGCTTGACGCAGCGGTGCCTGCCACTGGATTGTCGCGCGGCTGTTAAACGGATTGGGATACGCGGATAAGGCGAGTTCCTGCGGCAGCGGGGGCTGCGGCTCGCTGGACAGCGGACTGCTCTCGAAGACCGTCACGCCGCTTTGCGTCGCCGCCAGAACATATTGCTCATTGGCAGAAAGGGCCAAGCCGTTGATCGCGCCCGGCGCCTGCGCAGAAGACACGAGTTGCGGCGTGTTGGCAGTCTGCCGCAGATATTCCACACCGCCCGAGGCCATCCCAATCAGTGAAAAATCAGCGCCTGAAAAGACGGTTCGGATTTGGGCCGCCGCGCCATACTGGCCCGCGAGCGAATACGTATTGCGAGTGAGCGCGCTAAGCTGCAAATTCTGGACGTAGTTAACATAGTCACCGCCGAGGCCGACGCTGGTATATTCCGCCGAACCGTAGTCATCGGTTTCACTGATGGTCACATTACCTTGACTGACCGTCCAGGTCAGTTCAAAGGCGCCAGTTGGGCCGGCGCAATGAATCTTCCTGGCGGCGGATTCAACGATCACACGGTTGGCCGCCCGGCCGTAAGTCGTGAGCAAGTGCGGCAACTCCGCGTTCGATAGGCCGTATAAAGTGACATTCAGTCCGGTGGCCGCCGCCAGAAAGGTATCGCCGATAGCCACATCTACTATTGGCGCCGCCGCTTGGACGTTGCGGACCCAATCCGGGGCTGCGGGAGTACTAATATCCACCACCACGACACCACTGCCCTGCCCGGCGCAATAGGCGTAATCGCCGCGAACGGCGACGGCGGACAAGGTCCCCACGCCCGGCGCTACCTGACCGACCACCGACGGCGACTGCGGCGACGAGAAATTGACCACCGCCAGTGAATTCGAGCCCACGGCAAAGGCGTAGTTGCCCACGACCGCGACATCCTGCCGCGCCGAAAGCGACACACTTCCCCGAACCGCGAGGTTCTGCGGGAGGGCAACCGAACTGACTATCAGGACGGTGCACAATAGCGAGATGGTACGGAACATGGTCATTTCCTCAAAATATCAAAAAATACAACCTCTTGCAAGCACAACTGGCCCGGTCCGGCGATTCAGGCAGATTGTGAATCTGCCCACGCTTTTGTATATTTTCTGAACTTACGGGCACAGTCCAAGCCAGATTTCAACGTGCAAGCCCCGTGACAAGCCGACCCCACCCCACCGCCCCCTGTGCCCAAAGACATCGCCCGAGCCAAAGCCGCCCTGCTGCCTGCCATCCTGGCTGTCTCCACGGCAGCGATTTTTGTACGGTCGGCGGACGTCCCACCGCTGGCGGCGGCGTTCTGGCGCGGCGGATTCTGCGCGATTCTGTTTAGCCTGACACTTTTCGTGCCGTCCGTTCGGGCCGCCATGCGCGCTGTCGGGTGGCGTAAGGCCGGGCAGATTGCCGCGGCGACCGTGATTATTGCGCTGCATCAAATTTGCTTTATCACCAGCCTTAGTTATACGTCTATCGCGGCCTCTACGTTTCTGACGTGCACGCAGCCGATCTTTACGGCCTTTCTGGGATACCTGTTTCTCAAGGAAGCTGTAAGCTGGCGGAGTCGAATTGCCATCTTTGGCGCGGTCGTCGGCATGGGAGCGATTACCTTTGGCAGTGCGGACGGCGAAACCGCGCTTACCGGCAATCTCTTGGCCCTGGCGGCCTCGGTCCTCGCGGCGATTTATGTCCTGTTCGCCCGCCGTTTCCGCCAGACTACGCCGCTGATTCCCTTCATGACCATTGTGCATGTCAGCGGATCGCTGTTTTTGATTCTGCTCGCCGCCCTGTTTACCATTCCGCTGCGTGGCTTTGAGTCCGGCAGTTGGCTGGCCCTGCTCATGCTGGCACTGATTCCCACCATGATCGGGCATACTTTGTTGAATTTCGCCGTGGGACATCTGCCGGCCTTCGTCGTGTCCTCCTCCATCTTAGGTGAGCCGGTCGGTGCAACCCTGCTTGGCTGGGCCTGGTTCGGTGAAACACCGGTCGGCTGGACCTTAGCAGGTGCAACCCTGATTGTCTTGTGTATTTTATTGGTCGTCTTGGAACCGCGCACGCCGGCGGTCGTTGAACCGTCAAGCGCATAGAGTTCATGGAACCGATTGTATCAATAACGAATGTCTCTTTCCGCTACGGCAGCACCATGGCGCTCGACCATGTCAACTTCGTCGTTGAGCCGGGCGTATTTGTCGGGCTGATCGGTCCGAACGGGGGCGGGAAGTCCACGCTGCTGCGCCTGCTGCTGGGTCTCGAAGTTCCGCAGTCCGGCAGCGTGCGCGTCTTTGGGCAGAACCCGGCTGCCGAACATGCGTGGCGCAGCAAGATTGGGCATGTACCGCAGCAGCGCGAATTCGCCGCGCGATTTCCGGTCACGTGCGCGCAAGTTGTGGCAATGGGACTACTCGTCCGGGGCTTGCCGACTCGCTCTGCCGAGCAGCACAGAGCACAGACCGACCGCGCGCTCGATCGCGTGGGCATGCTCGAGCATGCGTCCAAACCGTGGTGGACGCTCTCCGGCGGACAGAAACAGCGAGTCTTGATCGCCCGCGCGCTCGTCCACGAGCCGGAATTACTCTTACTGGATGAACCGACCGTCGGCGTGGATGCACGTGGACAGGACCAGCTCAATGCCTGGCTCTCGGAGTGGCGAGCCGAGCGCTCGCTGACCGTCGTGCTCGTGTCGCATGACATCGGCGCGATTTCGCCCATCTGTGATCAGCTTGCCTGCCTGAATGTACAGATGCACTTTCACGATCGCCCGGAAAAACTGTCGAGTGAGGAGGTTGAAAAGGCCTACGGCTGCCCCGCCAAGCTGGTCTTTCACGATCACTCGATGCCGCACATGGTGGTTGGCAAACATGAACATTGAGCTCTGGCCCATGATTCTGGCGGCCGTGCTGCTGGGAGTCTCCTGCGGCGCGCAATCCTTCATCGTCGTGCATCGGCGCCTGGCGTTTATGGGGCACGGCGCATCGCACGGTATGATCGCGGGCGTCGGGTTGGCGTTGTTTTTTCACTGGCCCGTCTTTCCCGTCGCACTGCTCTCGGCACTCGTGTTCAGTCTCGGCGTCGGCCTGTTGCCGAAACGTGACGACATGAGTTCGGATAGCGCGATCGGGATCATGCTTTCGGCCGCCGTGGCCTTTGGCCTATTGCTGTCAGGTGTTCATGATCAAGTGCATGATGATTGCGGCGGCGGCCATATCGAAGAGTTTCTCGTCGGCTCCCTGGGACAGGTGTTCGTTGGCGATGTCTACTTTCTGGCGGCACTGGCCGTGGCCGTTATCACGTTGCTGGTTCTATACTGGCAACCGCTGCTGCTCTTTCTGTTCGATCCCGAAGGCGCCCGCGTGGCCGGATTGCCAGTGCGATGGATGCACCTGGGCAGTCTGGCGATCCTGGCCGTCACCATTGCACTGGCTATGAAGATTGCCGGCGTCCTGCTCGTTGGCGCATTGATCATTATCCCCGGAGTCACTGCGGGACTGCTGACACAGCGCGCAGGCGTCGTCGTCACGTGGTCGGTTCTACTCGCCTCGGCCACGGCCTTGGTCGGCGCACTGATCGCGGCACAATTCGGTCTGCCGCCGGGTCCCATTATCGTGCTCTTGCTATTCACGGTGTTCTTAGTGGCGCGGTTATTCGCCCGCAGCCAATAGCCCGTTGCGGCGCGGGCGCGAGAAATGATTAGCGGGCGACCATCGAGGCCGCCCGCTTTGATCTTCATGGTTCAGTCCGCTGCGCTACTTCAAGAGCGGCGCAATAATCAGCGCAATAATAGCCATGAGCTTGATGAGTATGTTCATCGAGGGGCCCGCCGTGTCCTTAAATGGATCACCAACTGTATCCCCCACGATCGCCGCCTTATGAGCGTCCGAGCCCTTGCCGCCGTACTCACCGGCCTCAATGTGCTTCTTGGCGTTGTCCCAGGCACCGCCAGCATTGGCCATGAATAGCGCCAATAATACACCAGCCAGCGTCGCTCCTGCCAACAAGCCGCCCAAGGCCTCGGGACCGAGCACGAATCCCACCACAAGCGGCGCGGCAATCGCCGAAAGGCCGGGCAAGATCATCTCGCGCAGTGCACCGCGCGTGGATATCGTGATGCAGCGTTCAATGTCCGGTTCTACACCCGGACGGCCTTCCAGCAGCCCCTTGATCTCGGTGAACTGCCGCCGCACTTCATTCACCATGGCCGCCGCTGCCCGGCCAACGGCGTTCATCGTCATCGCGCTGATCCAGAAAGCCATCATGCCACCCAAAAGCAAACCGATGACGACCTTGGCGTCCACCAGATTGATGACCGAGATACCTACCGCCGTCGTGTAGGCCGAAAACAGCGCCAGGGCCGCCAATGCCGCCGAGCCAATGGCGAAACCCTTGCCGATTGCAGCTGTGGTATTCCCGAGACTGTCAAGCCTGTCGGTAATCCTGCGCACCTCCGGCCCCAACTGCGCCTGTTCCGAAATGCCGCCAGCATTATCGGCAATCGGTCCATAAGCATCTACGGCCATGACAATACCGACCGTCGCCAGCATGCCCATTCCTGCAATGGCAATTCCGTATAGGTTCGCGAAGTGGAAGCTCAGCCAGATCGAGCCGCCGATCAGGATGATCGGCAACGCTACCGATTCCAACCCTACTGCCACACCCGTGATAATCGTCGTGGCTGAACCAGTTGTCGCTGACTTCGCGATCGCACGCACAGGTTTGCCGGATGTGTAATACTCCGTGACTTGCCCGATCAAGCCGCCGGCGACCGAGCCCGATATCATCGCCCAAAAGGCTCCCATCGGCAACAGCAAGTCTTTCGTCACAAAGTAGCCCATCACCCAGAACGTGACCGCCGCGAGGACCGTTCCGGCAGACAAGGCTCGTCCGGGATCGCCGTTCTTAAACAGTCGGACTGCGAAGATGCCCAAAATGGAAGCTGCCAGCCCAGCCACTGCCAAGAGCAGTGGATAGCTCATGTAGGCGGTTTTCTGCGCGGCGTAGGCGGCTCCTGAGCCGGCAATGGCTATCGCCGCGACAATCGCTCCGACGTAGCTCTCGAACAGATCAGCACCCATGCCGGCCGTATCACCGACGTTGTCGCCGACATTATCGGCAACTACGGCGGGATTGCGGGGATCATCTTCGTTGAGATTGTATTCCATCTTGCCGACCAGGTCGGCGCCAATGTCCGCGGCCTTCGTGAAGATTCCGCCGCCCACACGCGCGAACAACGCGATTGATGAGGCGCCCATGGACATTCCGACCAGAACTTCAGGCAGATCAACCTGCGGATCGAGGCTGTAGTAGTAAAAGAGTCCGCCCAGACCGACCAGCCCGAGCGACGCGACCGCCAGGCCCATCACCGCGCCGCCCGAGAACGCCGTGACAAGGGCCGCACTTTGACCATTCTCCCGGGCAGCCCACGTCGTGCGCACATTCGCAATCGTGGCTGCATTGAGTCCAATGTAGCCAGCGAGCATCGAACACGCCGCCCCGACCATGAATGCATAAGCCGTCTGCGGATGCGGGTGAAAGAAGTACAGTGTGCTGGCAGCTGCGATCACGAACACGGCCAGGATACGGTACTCTGCGCGCAAGAAGACCATCGCCCCGGTGTGGATGCGGGCGGCTATTTTCTGCATCAGGTCCGTGCCCGCCGCTTGTCTACGCACAAGCAGATACAAGATCAGCGCGAGGATCAGCCCTGCAGCGCCCGCTGCAAGCGATAGAATGCCGGGATTGGTTGAATGCATGTTGCTTTTGTGAGATTCTCGTGCTTTCTTAACCGCGTTTCGAGGCCGATTGGCCGGGCGCGGACCAATCTAACCGAAATATAACCGATTACGTGTCATGGCGCAAGCCGAGTCGCGCGCAGAACACCCTAAGCCAATTCCCTCCTCATTGCCTGCCACCACTTCCCCTATTCACTTGCAGGACTGCGCGGTGACCATCGGCGGCCGTCTCTTACTGTCAACCGTCAATCTGCGGGTCGAAGCGGGCGAATTGGTGTTGATTGAAGGCGCCTCGGGATCGGGCAAGTCGCTACTGTTGCGGGCGCTGTGGGGCGACATTCCGCTGGCTTCCGGCACGGCAGAAGTGGCCGGACTGCCACTGGTGCCGCTTACAGCGGCGCAACTGTCCAACCTGCGCCGAAAGCTGGGTATCGTACTCGAACAGCCGCTATTTCTGGAAGACGAGCACTGTCTTACCAACATTGCTTTGCCACTGATTCTCGCGGGAGCCAAAGACGCCGAATGGCGGTCGCGCGGCATGAAGGCACTGCTTGAGTTTGAACTGAGCCCGGCGGCGTTGAGGAAGCCCACGGGTCTGTCCGGAGGCGAACGACTACGCCTGCAAATGGCGCGTGCTTTGATTCACAGGCCAGTGCTGTTGCTGGCCGACGAGCCCTTCGTGCAGGCGGATGCTGCTACGCTTACCCTGCTGTCATCACAACTGGACCGAGCACGCTCGCAAGGAACGGCCATCGTCATGACGGCCTCCCGGACCGCCCCACGGTGTGATGACGCTCGGCGGTTGATTCTGCGTGATGGGACACTTCAATAGTGTTCATCCTCCAACAAATATGGCGCACACTGACGGCGCGGCTGTTGCTTACGACGATGGCAGTCGTCGCGTTGACCTTATCCGCCACAGCGCCGTGGTGGATAACCGCCATCAAGCGACCGTCGGCGGTCGGGACCCTGCGGACGGTTCCCATTGAGCTTGAATTGGATAGTGACCGGCTGTCGCTGCGGGACTCCCTGGTGCGATTCCTGCGCGATCGCAGCGACCTTGCCGAGGTTCTTGCCTTGAGTCGAAGCGATGTCCGGGCCGAAATTGCCCAAGAGTTAGGAGACTCCTTGGCCGGTGTGCTGGCCGAGCAGGATTTCCCGGCGATTGTCCGGCTGAAACTTTCCGCGCGGACTTTTCGGCAGGTGCAGATGTTCTTACACGATGTGACCCAGTGGCCCGGCGTGACCAAAGCGGTCTACCCGGAGGAGGCGGTCCATACGATGTTCGAGAACCATCCTCTTAGTGAGACTGACTGGCACCGCTTCACGTTAATTGCGCAGGTTTCACTGTGGACTCTGGCTGGGATGTTGTTGCGAACCCTGTTTGCGCGCCGCCGCCCAGTATGGCTACTGCTTTCCATGTTGGGTTGGAACGGCCGCAATCTCTTCCTGGCCAAATGTGGCGCCGGGGTCGTCGTTGGGCTGGCGGCAGCCAGCGTAACAATCGTGATCGGCGGACTTGTTGGCTTGGAGACTTCGTTGCTGCCGGATCTCCGCGAAATCAGCGGGCCAGTCGCCGCCTTGGTCCTGGGACTAATCGCCCCACTTTGGTCTGCCACCACCAGCCGTACCAACAGCGCGTCCCGAGGATAGTCCGGCTTGACATTCGAGAGGGGATTTAGTACCTTCTTGGCCTTGTCGGCACCCATAGCTCAATTGGTAGAGCAGTTGACTCTTAATCAATTGGTTCGGGGTTCGAGTCCCTGTGGGTGCACAAGCTAAAGCCCTGCTAAAACATTGTTTTGCAGGGCTTTTTCATTTGTCTAATTTGTTCGTATGAAAGTGGTCTCGACTAAGGTGGCTGTAGATCATAGTAACCGTGATGTCGTGGTGGCCGAGTAGCTCCTGGACCGACCTTACGTCAGCACCCGCCATTATCAGGTGCGAAGCGAATGTATGCCGAAGTGTATGCAGTGTGATTCCTCCAATCCGGCAACTCGAGCAGCGTGACGAAAGTGCTGGCCCAGTGTCCAGTAGTTGACCGGAAAGACCCGATTCTCCGGCCGGCAGCCTACGGCTTTCATTTCTATCAACATCGCCACAAGTTGACCGTTAAGCGGAATGCTACGTGACTTACCGGACTTGGTGCGAAATCCCTCCTTATTGCGAACGATAAGCACTTTGCGATTTAGATCGATATCTGACCACTGCAGGTTGATGATCTCGTTGCGCCGCAGACCTGTCCACAAAGCAAAGTCGACAACGCACCGAAGTTGCGGGTCATCTCCGATTGCATCCCGCAGACGCTGAATCTCTCCATCGTCGAGGAATCGCATGTGCGTGTTTCGCGGCACGCGGTTCAACTTTACCTTTGTCGCTGGGCTCGTGGAGATCAATCCTCGCTGGGCAGCCCAAGACATGGCTGACTTCAAATGTCGAAGTACAACGTTTGTCGACGTCGGCGTCACTTTCCGCAGGAGGTGCAGCCTGAATTCCTCGATTCTGTCCGTGGTGATTTCGGACAGGGGAACATTGCCGATGAACCTCGAGAAAGTTTGCAGTGCGTATCGATCGGTCTTCACCGTGCTGCCAGATTTTGTGGCAACACAATAGTCGAAATATTGTGACATGAACTCGGATAGGGACAAGTTCCCGGGCCTCTTGTCGGGCCAACCATTAAGTAGTAACTCGCGTTCCGTTCTCGCTGCAATGTCTCGAGCCTCGCGGCTGCTGACCGCACCGAGCGAGACCTTCTTTCTTCGGCCGTCGTGAACGATGTCGAGAAAGTACGTCCGCCCCTTCTTCCTTTCCAAGAATCGAACAGTGACTGGCATTACTTCAAAATCCTCCTGATTGTGTCTTTGTTGATTTGTATTGAAGGTTGCGACCCATTCCGCACCCATGCGTCGAGTTCAAGCGTGTGAAGTCGAATTAGATTCGACTCAGGCAGGCGATGGAATGGCATGCTTCCTTCGTGAATGTACTGATAGATGCGCGTGCGCGACACACCGAGATAGACCGCCGCCTGTTCCGGGGTCAACCACGGACTCACTGACCCTTCGGGTCCCGTGTGCATGTCACGGAGGAGCCGAAGAATCTCGTCGAGTTTTAGTTCGTTGGTCGCCACTACTTCTTATGCCTGAATTGATGTGTTTACCTTTAGCGCGTCGCGGAAGACACGGGGGGCGGTGTCGAGCAGCCGCCCGCTGGACTTCGTTGCTTTGATTCCGGCACCTCATTACACGTGTGTAGCGTAAGTCCAGAAATGCCGATATTCAGTCTATTCGATCTTCCCTATCGCTTGCCACCACGCAACTGCTTCTTGACCTCATTCAATTCTGCACGGCCTTCCTTGGCGATGGGGCATGATTGATCATCAATCATTGACAGCAGCTTCTCATAGGCTTCTGCGGCCCACTCGAGTTTGCCTAGAGAACGCAGCGAACGAGCAAGTCCGATCAGTGCTTCGAACAGCGTTGGGTTGAGCCTAAGCGCATGCACGTAATCGTTGAATGCTTTGTCGACTTTCCCCAGTTTCATGCTGATGTTTCCGCGCCCAACGTAGGCAGCAGGTTCATTCGGCCTTATGGCAATGGCGACATTGAGCGATTCCTGAGCATGAAGGTCCTGCCCCATTTCCGCCATGATGTTGCCTGCCAGCAGATACCCTACATGATTGTTGGGATCCAAACCAACCAACCGATCAGCGTCCTTCAGCGCCTCCGGTAATTGCTCCAGCATTGAATAGCAAGTGCAGCGATTTACAATAGCGCCGTAATTGTTCGGGGCAAATCGAAGTCCCTTGCCGATCTCCTTGATTGCCTGGGGCAATTTCCCCTTTTCGATAAGCTCGAACGCACGAACGAAGTATTTTTGTGCGGTTTTCTGCATGTATCTTCCTTTGATTTATGTGACGCATGTTGGCGTCGTGATAGTAGCCTAGGTACCCCAGACGCCGACCGCACTTTCTTATGACATAAGAGAAGCTGATCGGCGCCTGGGGTTTGTTGATATGAAGCTTACGCTTCGTCTTCTTCGTTCAGGATGCGGTCGAGCTCGGCCTGGTCCTTCTCCAGATTTGCCTTAAGCTTTTTCAGCCCGTCTTCCAAGTCAGCCAGAGCCTTCTTTGCACGATTCTTCTCGTACTTGTCTTCTCGGCTGCTTCGACTTCCTTGTGGGCGGCGGTGATCGCGCGTTCCTTTGACGCAATGCGAGGGGGAGCCAGTGTAATGCGCGCCTGCAACAGGCCCAAGTGCTGGCCCCCTGAGGCCTTCGTGTTGGCGCGGCGAGCGCCCTGCTCGACTTTCATCTGAAGCTCGTCCTTGACGCCTTCATCGAAACGGGCGCGGTCTACGTAATCGAGACCGCTACGGTGACGAGTGCACCGAACTTCTTGGCTGCCTTACGGAGTGTGTCGAGGTCTGTGATACCGATTTCTTCTGCTGCTTTACGCAGGGGGAGGACGTTTAGGTTTTCCATGATAGGAGTACCTTTATAGTTGAATCATTTGGTCTAAACCGTGACCAATTCGGCTCGCAAATTGATGATGGGGCGAGGCCATCGCCTATTCTTGTCGCGGCAGACCCGGAAAGACCTTCCGGAGGGTGGACTAACTATGTCAAAGAGCAATCTGCCTGTGTGGTCGCTGACACTTTTCGTTCGTATCAGCTTTACGAAGAAATAACGATGGTGCGCTCTATTTGGAAAAATTCAGTTATTTCAATGTCTTAGCTTTACGCTGGATATTGGAAAGGGTAGCGCGAACCGCATCTGCGTTGCGAATGCCGGATTACTTGCGCGAGATGTTGTCTGTTCAGGTGTCTTGCTCATAGATTGCATCCAGTAACTGACGCGTTCGTCGATAAGTGTAGTCGCAACTTCTTGAATGTCTTAAGCAGCTCGTCATGGTCCTCGAACTCCGAATTGTTCGTCGTCGAATAGAGCCTCTAGAGTCTGGTGTACCTGGTGTTCTTCGGGGCATCCACTGCTACCTTCAGACTCTTCGCTTAGCCGCTCCAGCCGAACCATGCGACGCTTCTCGACTCTGCAGAAGTCCGGATCTTGTTCTGAAGTACTTTGCGGCAATACCCTTCTTTCTCTATAAGGTTGCGATCCGGTGATGTCCGATGCACAGCAAGCAGGTGCACAAGAGCGTCGGCGGACATATCGTCCGCTTTAGCTGGATCGGTCGAATAGTAATGGGCGAACTCCTTCGCGATGGGTAGCATGTTTTCCATCCACTCGGCTTCTGACTGCATGATCGTGTTGCCTCTCTGCCGAAGCAGGAGGGGAACACGACAAAAGGCCGTGATCAACCTACCCGCATCCTCGGCGGCTGGTGAACACGACCTGGCCAGGTCGATTTATTGTCTAAGGATGGCGCTGCAGCAGCCGTGGGTCAGCGGTGCAGGCAACTGTACGTAATTGAACATCTAATTCTTGTTAATAGAAATTAGTGTGTTGGTTGCGGTTAGGCTAACTTACGACTCGACATTGAGCACAAAAAATGCCTAGGTTTTCCTAGGCATTTCCATTCAGTAGCAGAAGATCTCTCTATCTGTCGTGCAACTAGCTGGCGGACTCGCGTATATTTGAGTCCAGTATTCGAATCACTGTGTTTCCTTCTTTGAGTGGATCGAATTTCTCTCCAGCCACTTTATTTCTTCTACCCACAGCCCGCCTTTCACCCACGGACTCTTAATGATCTCCTTCTTCAAACCGAAGTCAGTCATGAGGTCTTTGAAATTGCCTTCATCTGGCGAGGGTTTTCCGTCCGCCTCTAGCTCTCCTAATCTCATGAATCCAAGACTTCGCAAGTAAGAAGTCCAGCGGTCTTCGTTT
>JADJEH010000014.1 GCA_016702305.1 bacterium | reverse complement strand
TGCCATGATCTACCGCTGGCCGATGCGGCGCATGTTTCGTTCAAACAATTTCTGTAACAGGTACTAAGCAATGCCACAACCAACTTCATACACATCATGCCGATATTGGAATGATGGTTACGCCGAAGGCGATGCTGACTGCTATGGCGCCATCGAGGACCTTTACCGCCCGCGTGTAAACAAAGACGCCTTCTGGCGCGCCGTTCGCGCGCGGGAGATGCGGGATAAAGATTATCGTAACTGAAAGGAATAAAGTAAATGGCAACCACAACTGTCACGTTTGGCCGTATCGCAAAAGACTTTCCTGCGCTCATCGCGTCGAGTATGGTCAGTGAAACAATCACCCCGACTTCGTCTAATCAACAGACCACTGCGGTGGCGCCAACGGACGCACTCAAGAACGGTGACATAGTCGCCAACGTGGCAACCGACGTACAGGTTTACGTAGCCTTCGGTACTAACCCCAATGCGTTGACCGGAACGGGTACACGGAAAATGCTTCCTGCCGGTAGTGATGTTTACTTTGTCGTAAATGGGGGTGACGAGTGTGCCGTCACACTGGCACCATAATGTTGCGGCGCCTCGGCGGGTGTTTGGTCGGGAGTGGGCAGGCTAACTTTACTCCACAATGGTTTCCCTACACCGGCGCGTCGATGCATCTCGATTTCGTCAACCGGCGCTATTACTGGAATGGCGCCAGCCGCGGCGAAGGCGATTTCTCGGCTTTCTCGGGCGGCAGCTTCGGGACTGGCGATGCCAAGGGGTTCATCCCCGCCGTTGATGCCTCGCACAATGTCAAGATCGCATGGGCTGACCTCGGCATCTCGGCGCCATTCTGCATGGTCAGCGTGTCGCGGCGCACGTCCATCGGGGCGAACCAGAGCCTGTTCAGGCTGCTGTCCGATGCCAACAACTATGCGGTCCATTTTGTCCTCTCGTCCGGCGTCGCGCGGACGGTGGTTAACATTACCGCAGGAACCCAGGCACAGGTCAGCGGCCCCACCCTATCCGCCAACACAGTCTATTCCTGGGCGTCCAACATCGAAACCGATGCGATCCGCGCCAGTGTCAACGGTGCCAATGCGGGAACCGCCGATACGTCCGCCACGCTACCCGACATTACCGAACTTGTCGTGGGCCACAACGGCTACAACGCAGCTCCGTTCCTCGGTTCGATCCGGCACCTCATGCTGTTCACCGGCTCGCGCAATCAGACCGCGCTCAACGCTGACCACGGCAGTTCATACCGCTTATGGAGGATGATTCACGATGGCGATGTCTCCCCGACCATTCCCGCTCGTGCAGGGGTCTGCGCCTTGCGTCAAAACACGTTGTCGGGGGAACCGGCAGTATTGCGATATGTACGCGGGCATTATTCCCCCATACATACCCGGTTGACTTTCCCGGCAATCTGTTGTAAGTGAAAAGCATGGAACTCGGATTAGAAATTCTTAAAACGCACGGCAGGGTCGAGCAGGATCTTGATCCTGTCTTAATCCGCCCGCTTGAAGCGACCGACCTCGCCAAGCTTTCAACTGAACGTGGGGTGCAAAAGCCCAAGCAATTGTCGAGTCTGTCGCGACTGTCCGAGCGCCACCGGACCTTGGCCCGGCTCCTCGCCTGTGGCAAGTCGGCCGGAGAGATTTCCGCTATCACTGGCTACACTGAGTCGCGCATTTCCATCCTCCAGTCCGATCCAGCGATGAAGAACCTGATCCGCCATTATGCCGAAGAGGTTGACATCGTCTTCACTCGAACAAATGAAAGTTGGCCCAAGTCGCATCGACGGCACTCGACATCATTCAGGATCGACTTGAAGATGATGGACTGTAGATAAGATGTCTGTCGCACAGTTGCTTGAAGTCGTCAAGACCGCTGCCGATCGTTCGGGCAACGGCCCTCAACGACGCAACAGGGTCAACGTCACTGTCGGTATCGCCGATCGGCTCGAAGCCGCGCGCAAGCGTATGCTCCAGTCCAAGTTGATTGAAGCCAAAGCGGTCGAGGTCTAAGTGGACATCATTGAAGAGTTGGCCCCATTCTCCAGTGATCCTCTTGGGTTCGTATTGTTTTCGTTCCCGTGGGGCGAGCCGGGTGACCTCGAACATGAAGATGGGCCAGAACAGTGGCAGGCTGATCTTCTCGCAGATCTCGGTAACGGTCTGGTCGACTTCGCCACTGCTGTTCACCTCGCGACTACTTCAGGTCACGGTGTCGGCAAGTCTGCACTCGTCTCATGGTTGATCTTGTGGGCCATGTCCACTTTCGAGGATACTATCGGCGTCGTCACTGCCAACACTGAAACACAGTTGAAGACAAAAACGTGGGCGCAGTTGGCAAAAATGGTTTTCCGCCTGTTCCATCAGCAAATGTTCGGATGAATAGCGACCAAGTTGTACTCGAAAGACCCGGCGCACGAAAACACTTGGCGACTCGACATGGTACCTTGGTCCGAGCGGAATACCGAAGCCTTCGCGGGTCTGCATAACAAGGGCAAGCGTATTCTTCTGGTGTTTGACGAGGCTTCGGCTATCCCCGATCTCATTTGGGAAGTTTCTGAGGGCGCTTTGACCGATGCCAGCACCCAAATCATCTGGGCCGTGTTTGGAAATCCTACGCGCAACAAGGGACGCTTTCGTGAATGCTTCAAGGGAGGTCGGTTCGAGCATCGCTGGATCAGTCGCGCCGTTGACTCACGCGAAGTCACCCTGACCAATAAGACACAAATTGCTAAGTGGATCACAGACTACGGCGAAGACTCCGATTTCGTCCGTGTTCGTGTGCGCGGGTCTTCCCTCGTGTTGACGCTGAAAGCTTCATTTCGTTTGAGGTCGCGACAGAGGGCAGCAAAACGCCCGCCAACTCCGTCTCAAGACCCCATCATCCTCGGCGTCGATGTCGGTCGTTTCGGTGACGACCCTCTGTCATTTATGCTCGTCGTGGCAGGGACGCAGTTTCCATTCCGCCTGAAGTCCTCTTCGGCGCCGACACCATGCACCGCTGCGCGTGTGGCTGCCGCTGCCCTTCGTTGGAATGCCATCGCTGTAATGGTTGACTCAGGCGGTGTCGGCGGTGGCGTTGTCGATCGTCTGCAGATGCTCCGCATCCCGTCTTTGCGGTTGATTTTGGTTCTCGCCCTGACAATGATGACCCCAATGACGGAACCAAGTACGCCAACAAGCGTGCTGAGATTTGGGGTCGAATGAAGGAATGGTTAGTCACAGGTTCGATCCCAGATCGCATTCAGGGCCTCGACATCACCCTTGTCGATGAGTTGACTTCTCCGACCTATACCTTAAACAAGCAAGAGCAAATCCAGCTTGAGGGCAAAAACGAGATGCGTAGGCGCGGAGTTAAGTCCACGAACCTCGCTGATGCACTTGCTACCACCTTCGCTTACTATGTTTTTCAACCATCAGAAGCGGAACGTGAAGAACTTCCTCCCCAATACACCCCGGACTACAATCCATATGCGCAGGAGGCGCTACTCACATGATGCCAAAAGTCAAGGCCCCAAAGCCGCCCAAAATGCCCATAAGTGCGCTTGACACGAAGCGGATCATGCCGGATGATGCAGTCTCATCGGCGTACAATTCGCTGATTTCCCGTCCGACGACGTTGGGCGCAAGGCTGAGGTCAAGAAAAAGACCCTCTTGGGTGGAGCATAGCCATGAAAATAAGTGAAGAGTACCGCATGAAATTAGATACCACTCTCGGTGCTCTTCGTACTGATCGGTATCCGTGGTGGCACGTCTGGCGCGAACTTGCAGAGTACTACATTCCCAAACGCTACATTTGGCTCTCATCCAAAAACGAGCAGCGCCGTTATGTCGGAAAGAACGGAACTATTCTGGACGGCACTGGCACGAAGGCAGGTCGCGTTCTTGCGGCAGGAATGATGAACGGCATCACTTCGCCGTCGCGTCCGTGGTTCAAACTCCGTGTACCGGGGTATGAAGATGAGGTCGATCACGACGCCCGCATGTGGCTCGATGAGGTCGAACGGCGCATGTTGCAGATTATGGCTGAGTCGAACTTCTACAATTCGCTCGCCCTGACCTATATCGACTTGGTATTCTTCGGTTCTGCCGCTCAGTTAATTTATGAAGACGAAGAGTCCGTCATCCGTTGTTACAACAACGCCCTCGGCGAGTACTACCTCGGCCAGGACGATCGACATGTCGTGAATATTTTTGTCGTGAGTTTTCGCTCCAAAGTCCACAAGTCGTTTCGGATGGGGGTCGAAAACGTCAGCGGACAATGGCGAACAATTTCAAACTCGGCGGCGCACATCGCCTCCACGATGTCGATCTCATACACATGATTGAACCGAACCTTGGCCCGTACTACCCGGTCCCGAAGAAGTTCAAGTTCCGCGAGGTTTACTACGAGGCGAATGGGCCGAAGGACATCGCGCTGCAAGCCCGAGGCTATAACGAGTTTCCCGGTATCTTCCCGCGTTGGGAACTGACCGCCAATGACGCCTACGGGACCTGTCCGGCAATGGACGCTCTCGGTGATGTCATCCAGCTTCAGCATGAGACGAAACGGAAAGGCCAGTCCCTCGACTACATGGTCCGCCCGCCCATGTTGCTTGACATTCAACTCAGCATCGTCCAACAGCGTTTATGCCTGGCGGTCACACTTTTGTCTCAGGTACTTCGCAAATGGGCGGCGCTAAGCCCGCGTATCAGGTCGCACCGCCCCTGGGCGAGCTGTCTGCCGACATTCGCGATGTCCAGCTTCGCATCCGTGAGTTCTTTCACAACGACCTGTTCCAGATGATTTCGCAACTGGAGACGGTCAGGACCGCAACGGAGATCGACGCCCGACGCGAAGAGAAGCTCGTTCAACTTGGTCCTGTGTTGGAAAGGTTTGAGAACGAAGCCCTCGACCCCGCGATCAAGCGCATCTTCGCCATTATGGACCGAATGGGGCTCTTACCGGAAGCACCACAATCGTTGCAAGGTGCGGACTTGGAAATCCAGTACGTGTCGATCCTCGCCTCCCGCACAGACCGCTGTGGGTGTAATCCCGACCGTTGTGGAAGAACTTCTCCGCGATTACGCGCGCGACATCGGCGTGAAGGCGAAAGGCATCAAGTCTCGCGATATGATGGAAGCTGAACGGCAGCAAAAAGCCGAGACCGAGGCCACACAGAGCATGATCGAAACTGCTCCGCAGGCCGCAGG
>JADJEH010000013.1 GCA_016702305.1 bacterium | reverse complement strand
GTGATCTTAAACTGGCCGAAGCCCGGCGAGCGCGCCAGCGGAACTGCGCAAATAAAGCTCGTTGCGACAAGCCCGTGAACTATAATGAAGATGCCCGACCAGAGGATAAGGCTCTGCTGAGGAGCAACCTGAGCGCCGAGTCGGGTGCGAAAACCGAAAGCGGGGCGTCCATCGCTTGATGGTCGCCCTCTTTCACCCTTTCGGGATTCGCCACCAAGCGCAAAACCTTCCGGGCCGGATGCCCGGATCTGCCAAACAGGAAGTCGGCTACTCAGAACCGAAATCTCATGCTCAATTTTTCACCATCATAAATGTAGCTAATTCCAGATGCTTGGTTGCTGAGGTCGTTCCGCTGAACCAATTTACGAATTCGCAGTGTCTCAAAACGCGGACTGGTGTGCCTTCTCTATCCGCCAGGCAACCACGGGCGACCCCCAGCACTTCGGTCTCGTTACGTGCAGGTTCTGTTGTCAGGAAGCCAGCGGAGGACGGCTGGCGATCACGAAGAAATCGGTGAACTTCATCTGATCGGTTCTCCACGATCGAGATGCCATGGGATTGAGAAGCAGAACCAGCGAGAACACGCAAGACCTCAATGAGTCCATCGCGAGTATCGGCGAATGTTCATCGAAAGGCATGGATGGGATGCACGGAGCTGCTGCGAAATGCTGTTCAGCAACGATCGCTGGTTACGTACCCATCAGGCAGGACGACGACTTCGTCGCGTGGGCGAGCAATCAAGTATGTTTCCGAAGACCGAGACAGTCGTGACCAAGAGTCGAGTAGCTCACGAAGTTCTTTGAGAGATCTGAACAGCTTGTTGAGTCAGGGCAAAATCAATCTCAGTCATCTGGAGCAAGACGTTGCCAACTTGCACATCGGCCCGCGGGCGTGGAACGAATCTGGCAGGGAGATCATCGTCACCCGCACCAACGACGAAGGGGCGTGGCCCTGGGAAACGATCTTCGATCACCTGCGTGACGCAGGGTGCCTGGTAAAGCACGGTGACACCGGCGGGTGGGCTGATTGGATCAAGCAGAAGAAGATATGCGGCCAGAATCGTAAGTGCGTCTGGATCGATCTTAAGAAGGCACCGCGTTCGTTCGCGAACTGGCAGAAGCGGTGCGGATGTAGGAGAAAAGGGACGCTGAGGGTTGCCGAAAGGTTACACCTGAAGATGCCCAGAAGTTACCAGCGTAAACCACCGTCAATTAAAGACTTAGGTGCAAAAAGAAGAAGAAAGTAACTTAGTAACCTAAAAACAATATATATATATATATACGAGAAGGGAGGCCTTCCCGTTTGATGGCGATTAAGTCTCCTCTTTACGTCTGGTGATCGGCCTCCCTACGTGAGGAAGTACATCCGCAAATCGGAATGCCCAGGGTTACCGGCGACACTAAGTCTTTTCGTCTAAATGATCTACGTGGCAACCTTCGCCGGTTACCGACTGGTTACCAGCAACTTGACCTGCCGCCGATTCGTTCTTCGCTCGTCGTGAATCTTTCATCTGGGATGTAACGATGCCATCGATCCAGAGTGAATTACATTCTTCCGATGTCTGGTCAATGAACATCAACCACGGCGTCGGCTACATGCTGCCCCTTTGTCCGAAGTTGTCTTGGTTTGAGTGATCGGTAAGAGGGGTGAAGGGTTGGAGATTGCGTGAGTGAGGCGCAAGAAGAAACGAGCGCTGTGAAGCCGCCCGTTTCGTGAGTGGGAAGAAGTTTCGGTTAGTTGGCGTTCGGATTGCGTTGGTCGCGCGGTAGAAGCGGCGTCAGGTAATGTACCGCGGTGACGAAGTCGCAGCCCTGCACCGCCATCGTGAAATCAATCGGATTGAAATTGGTCTCGCATGCGAAGCAGCGGCCCAGATTCGTGCGGGGGTTGACCGCCGACAGATACTCGTGGCAGCGCGGGCAGAGGAACGCTCGTTGGGCTTCGCGCTGCTTGTGCGGCCAACCGAGTTGCTTCAACAGCGAATCCCACGAGATGTCGTTGCGCAAGCGACGCAAGAAGTCGTCGTCAAAGTAATGAGGCATGGTTGTTCGCCGAGACACGGGGAGTTTTGGCTTAGGGGAGTTGGAACTCGCCTGCCGCTTGTCGGAACAACTCGTCATCGATCCGCCCAACCTTGCGGACGGAGGCTTGCAGTAGGCAGGCCGTGGCGAGGTTGTTGATCTGCCGAGGCACGCCACCGGTGAAGTCGTGAATCGATGTCTTCACGCTGTCGTCAAACAACTTGGCATCGCCACCGGCTTGGCTGAGTTGGAAGTCGATGTACCGGCCCGTCTGTTCGCGGTTCAGTGGACGAAGTTGGTAACGGACCGAGATGCGATTGACGAGGTCGGCATGCTGGGCGCGCCGCAGTGTCACGTGTAGCGGCTCTTGTCCCACCAGCAGAATCTTCAAGGGAGGTCGCACGTCGAGTGCCGAACTGATCAGCAGCCGCAGGTCGGTCAGCGTGTCGCCGTTGAGTAGATGAGCCTCGTCGAGGACGAGCAACAATGTGCCTTCGGCCCGCTCGGCCCGTTCCAGGATCTGTTCGTAGAGCCGTTCCTTGCCACGCCGAGGCGTCTCGCCCAGTTTCGTGACGATCAACTTCAGCAAGCCGGCGGACGGCAGTTGGCTGAAGTGGCAGTAAAACGCTTGGCACTTCTGCGGCAGCATGCCATGCAGGAAGCGTTTCAACAACGCGGATTTGCCCACGCCACTGGGACCAGTGACGACACCCAACTGGCCGCTCTGGATCAGGTATTCCAGCCGCGCCAGTCCTTCGTCCATGCGTTGGTCTTGCCACAAGGCGGCGACGGCGGCGTGTTCCGAAAAAGGTTGGCTCTTGAATTGAAAGTGTTGCAGGTACATTAGTCGTTCCTTTCGTGAAGCAGGGATTGAAGTTGAAACAGGACTTCGGGAATCGTCGGGGATTCAGCCCGCGCGAACGCCTCGCGAAGCAGGCTTTCGGTGAGTCGGTCGTGACGTGCATGAAAGGCAGCCAGGGAGTCCACTTCCTGCGTGGTGAGAGCAGAGACGCCGCCAGTGCGTCCCAACAGTCGCGCGAAGACGCGGGCGAAGCTGGTCAGCGACCATTCGTTTCTCTGCCGCGCCGAATGGAAGTCGATGCCTTGCTGGCGTTGCTTTTGGTGCTCGGCTTCGTGTTCGGCTCGCAACGCGTCGAGATAATGAGGCGTGATTGGATCGGCATCCTTCGGCGTCGGTGTTGGCGGATGACTTCCTCTTTCACGCTCGTACCGTTTGCCGAGTCCCAGGTAGACGCCTTCGACCGAGTACAACTGGACTTCGTTAACAGGCGCGAAGGGATCGTACTGGACGATCACTCGATCGCCGCGCAGCTTTGGATCGACGGCGAAGAACCAATTGCCAACGCGAACGTCGGAGAAGTCTTCATCGACCTTCCGCTCCAGCCGCCGATGAAAGAACGCCAGCACCGCCCCCAGATCGACTTGCCGCACGAGCCGAGACGGTTGATGATACCGCTGGTGTGGCGTCTGGCCGGTTTGGCTGTGTTGGTCTTGGTGGTAAGCCATCGCCAGCCAGGCGGCCAGCACGCGATTGAGTTCCTCCAGCGTCAGGATCGAGCTGGCGCGGACTTCCGCTTCGAACTGCGTCTGGCAGGTTTGAAAGAAGCGTTCGATCAGTCCGCCGGGTTGCGGCTCGCGCGGTGGCCGGTGGAGGAGCTTAATATTCAGTTGCGTGCAGGCCAGCTGAAGCGCATTGGCGTGGTAGATCTTGGCGTTGTCGACGTACAGTTCGCGGCTGGCACCTTGGTTGCCCCAGGCCCTCAGCAGCGAATCAGTCAGGATGTCGAGGTTTTCGCGGACGTAGTAACGGGCCTCGACGATGTAACGGCTGTGACAGTCGATCCAGGCGGAGAGATGCGTCTTGATCGCCTCTCCTTCTTGCATCACCAGCGGCCCGTGCTCGAAGTCGCCGACCCACAGCGCGCCCGGCAGCTCGCGCGTCCAACGGCAACGGACTTTCTGCGTCGAGACGCCCAACTTACGGCGCGTCGCTCCCACGCGTTTCAGATGGTGATACAGCGTGCTGCGCGGGAGCGTGCGTCCGAACTCGCGTTTCAGAATGCGATTGATGACTTTGTCTGAGCGGAACGGCTGCTCTTTCTTCAACTCCACGGCGCGAGCTAATAAGTCGGCGTGTTTCTTCCGCGGCTGGCCTCGATCGCTACGGCGACGACGATACAACCCCGGCACGCCTCCATCCTTCAAGCGATGCCACTGACGACGGAACGTGCGCACCGAAATGCGTCGCCGCTGGCCGTTGGGGAGGAGTCGCTCTTGTTGGCTCAGTTTTTGAAAATACCGCTCGCGCTTGGCTTCGGGAATCTCTCCCAGCAGCACCGGACTCAGCAACGAACACCAGAAGACGGCCCATGCTTCATCGTTACGACCCATCGAATTTGACTCCGTACCAGGAACAGGGATCAGGTTCGGAGTCCCAAGCTACGTCAGGAGAAGCCCGACCTCGTGGCGAAACGGGGGAAGAACTTTTCTGGAAAGCGTTCTTCCCACTCGGCGACAAGATGAAGCAGTTGACGCGATTGCCGCAGGAGCTGTTCACGTTGCGGGCTACGGTACTTATGCGGCGCGACGGCACCCACGAAGCGATGGCAAGTGGAGGAGGGAGCACGCTGCTGAATCAGTTCTCGTCCGACGGAGAGTGCGACCAACTGACACCCTATCCAAGTCAGCAGCCGCCAGATGGTGCTGTGATCGAGTGCTCGCTCGTCAATGTCGCGAGCGCTGGGCACCGTCACGTAGCCGGTGACTCGTCCACCGGGGCTAGCCGTTTTCCGATAAGACTGCCGGTCCTTTTCGACGTAACCGGCGGCCAGAGAGAGTAACGTGGGACCCGCGTAGCGTTTATAGGGGAGTACGAAAGTCGGGATAATCGGTAAACACGTATCGACAATGACGACACCGCCAACGAGCCAGCCAGACCGTGACACACAAGACGGTGTGGTCGACGATCAGTCGCAAGCCACGAGGTCGCAGCTGATGGGGCGCGAACGGTGCCTGCTTGCCGCAGCGGGCGCAACATCTTCGGTAACACGCACGATCGACACTCCGCCGGCGCACGGCTCGGTTGTGTGTTTCAACTTCGTCTACAGTCGTAGGCTTCGGAAGTTCGATACTGATGTCAGTTTTTCTGGGGAGGACCGAGGGTCGCGTGATCAAAAACGACCTCGTTCCTCCTTTTTTCATGCGCGACGCGCTGCCCGCCGACACAAGAAAAAGAGGCGGGGTTCGAGATAGAATCTACCGAAGCGGGGTAAAGAGCGGGATCAGGGCGGGGTACTCTACGGACAACTTAATCCAAACTATCGCCGGCTATGCTGGCTAGATAATCTTGAGCGCCGGCACATTCAACACACGTTCAATACACGCCGCTTTAAAACCCCCCACGTCTGCACACGGGTCCCCTACAATTCCCCCCCCGCCTGGCTATAACACCCCGTGGGCTCCAGGCCGAACCCTTGTCAGTACACTCTCGACCTTCAGGACACAATCACGCCGGAACCGTTGTTTCGCCGTCGAAAGTATCGCCGTTTGAAGCAGTCCCGCTGAGACAGTCGCCCGTCTGGAAAAAACCATGGAGGTCGCCAATTAGCAGAACGTAAAAGACAGGAACGAAACCCCCCGGCGGAATCAGGAAAAGATTTCGGATTTGCGAAGCGACGAAGTTCAGTGACGAAGCGCGGCGAAGTCACAACTATCGACCGAAGGGGAGACAGGAGGAAGATAGTGTAAACTAATCATTCATTACAGTGCAACACTGTCATCAGAATTGGCACCCATGGGTACCTACACTATGGGCTTGTGTTAGGAAGCCCCAGGCTCCAAAAACGTCTGCACGCCAGCCTATAACGGCAATCGCCAATCAGCCCGCTCGCCACTTCCATTCACTTTGCGTGAAGTGCTCGTCAGCAGTAGCTGTCTATCTTCGCGCAGAGCAAAGTATTAGCCTAGTTTGCAGCGTGCGTTGGGCTAAGGGGATTGAGCTAGGTCAGGGCAGTACTTGGAGGGGCGAGGGTTCTTTTGGGCCGCCGCTTGTAGCTCTTGTTGAAAGATGGAAACTCCCAACTTTAGCCAGCGAGCGGTTTCCTCAAAAACTTCGATAGGGTGAAGAGGGCTTCATGCGGTTGCAGACTCGCCAACACGGTCACGATCGTGCTGCGACGAGCGGCTCCTGAATCAGTCTTGCTCGTGCGGGCTCCTTTGCGAATCTGCTTCTCGACGCACGTTGCGTTCGCTGATGTTGTTCGTCAGCTCCACTTCTGGATGCGAGACGAAAACGAACAAGCCATCGACGTTCCCGACGAGTTTGCGTTGGAGAAGGATAAACGTTTTGGTGGAATCCGAAGTCAACGGTTGGTTGGACGTGGCCTGCGACACGATCGTTTCTTCGTGACGCGTGCAAAGGACTTCACTCGCGGTTGCAACCGTTCCACCAACGCTTCGACGGCGGCGTGTTGGCAAGATCAGTAGTGAGCGTAGTTGCCAACTCCTTCTCTTCGCTGGCCTCGATCCGGCGAGCATGGCGTGACTCGCAAGCATCGCTGTAGATCTGACAGAAGTCATCGAAAACTTCTTGTACGCTGGTTCGTCGGGGTTTTGCAAAGCCAGCTTGATCATCTTGCGAAGCAGATGGGCCCAGCAAAGTTGATGCTCGCTAAACATCGTCTTATACGCCGCATAGTCATCCGTCACGCCAATGCCACCGAACGATTCTCCCAAAGACGGCAGTCGCTTCGCTCTTCTTGCGAGACACGCCACAGCGAAACAGTGTATACAGGCTGGACGAGAAAACCCACGTATATGGGGCTTCTTGCCAACCTTCAGCCCGTCTCGTCGATGTACACAATCATCTGCAGGGCGATCAGTTCGGCGATCGTGTCGTACTGCTGGTTCCAGTCGTCGGCCAACTGGTTGAGCAGCGAATTGGCCCAGGATTTGGAAAGTTCAAGTCGGTAAAGAAGTTCATGGTCTGGCAGGCATTGTCCAGCGAAACGCCGATCGGTAATGCAAACGCCAGAATCAAAAATGATTTCGATACCGAACTCACTACGACTATTTCGTATTCCTTCGGGCAACGGCAAGTCTCGTGGAGTCGGGCAAGTCGTGAATATCGTACCGCACATAAACGGCTTTGCCATCGGGGGATTCTCCACGCATACTGCAATCGATGCAGAAGGCACTTCTTGCGATCCACACCATCGGGATAGACATCGACAGGCAGGGTGGCACGATCACGTTCGCGTATTGAGGCTTTCGTCGGGTCGCTTGTTCGTGCTTCTTGTCTTGGTTCTGAAGCTTGTTTCTTCCGAGGCTGTAGTTCTCGGTAAAGTCAGGCTTCTTCGCCGCCTTGGATTCTGCCTTCGCCTTGAGCAACGCCTGAAGCTGATCCAGTTTCTCTTCCACTCCTTGATCCTGGCTGCCTGTTGCTCGACCATGTCGAGCAGTTCACCGAATGCGTACGTCACGCGGATCCGTTATGCGAATCTTGCTCGTGGGACATATGTCTCCACTAGCAGATACCTCCGTAACGAGGAATAGCAATTGAAAATAGACAGCTACCTAAACGGCTGACGAGCTGCGTCATTCACATGCTGCAGCAACTGGTTGATCTCCGCAGTGGATAAAAACAGACAATCCCATAGATCTGCTTGTTCCTCGTCTGTTAACTGACCGTTCTCAATATGTCGCTCGAT
>JADJEH010000012.1 GCA_016702305.1 bacterium | reverse complement strand
TCATCCGGTGCAGGCCCGGCTCCGTGACGCGGCCGTCTGCGCAGTTGTGGATGGGGATCATGTCACGCCCCGTCAAAGGAAGGTTGCCGATTGCGAGTTCTCCAAACTCTCGCACGGCTGTTCGACTTCGTGCCTGAACATCGCGATCTTTGTTTCGGAATACAAAGACTCGGTTATGTTCTTGGCGAGCTTGTGCAATGCTTCCGCTCGCGGAATGTCCATCGTGCCTTGCGCCACAGCTTTTGCACAGTTGGCCAGCAGTGTGCGTAGATCGCCCGTTGTTTTGATTTCGTTTTTCACGGATTGCTTTCTCCAGTTGGTTTAACGCATAGAAGCATTCGGTGATGTCTCTAAGGACAAGAATCCACCTGTAATGCTTCCGTTGACACTCATTGCATACGTGTTCGGGAAGTTCACGCCAACAAATGGATGTTTTTCGCCCGTGAAACGCATCTTCCCAAAAATTGTGGAATCCCATCACCCATGATTGCTGTTCATGATTCCATTCTGACGTTATCGATGACTCTATAAGCTCGCAATGTCCGCAAACGTCGCACGCATAAACTTCAAACGACGTTTTGCCGGCACAGTAAGACTCATCGGTATAGTCTGAGAACACTTTCACGCTTTTACTCGGCCGTCTGTGCAGTTGCGGATGTGGATCATGCGGCCTCCGGCCCCCACGGCGCAGGCCGCGGCATGTCGTGCTTCTGGTACGTGCTCAGCAGCGCGCAATAGTCCACCGCGGCCTGTTCCGACGCGCGCGCCGATTCGTAGCCTGGGAAGCGCGCGATGTGCTTCGCCCAGATTTCGGCGGCGTTCTTGCGCGCGCGCTGCTCGTGCTGCGGCGTCAGGCGGTTGGCGCGAATTGCCCGGTTGACGCCGTTGAAGAAGTGCGCGCGCTCGATCTTGCAAAAGTCGATGACGTTCGCGTCGGACGGCTTCGGAGCCTTGGGTGTGCGGAGGAAGAAGGACAGGATGCTCATGATGTTCTCCGTAGTTGTTTTCAGGCCAGTCCGCTCTTGAATCCGAGCGCCGGCGTAATGGTTGTGGTCGCTTGCCTCGAATCGCACCGCGATTTTGTATGGCGCGGCGTTATCGTCATCGTCGTCAAACTCTTTGCGTCACCAAAACCTGCCCGACGACGGGATGACGAAAAAGCTCATAGTCAGTCACTCTTGTGGTTGTCAGGCCAAGCCGGCCGCATTCAGCGCATCGGCGATCACTCGCGCCCGCGCCTCGCATTCGGCGTGTGAGATGCCGCCGCCATGCACCGGGTGCTGGTCGCGCTGGATCACTACCGCGACGGTCCAGCCGTCCGAGTCTTTGACGGCGATTCCGCCGGTGCAGGGTTCGATGTTTGCGCTTAGGCTCATGGCGAGTCCCCGAGAATCGGCGTGTACCAGTGATCGTTGAGCGCGTGCCGCACCATCTCGGCCACGCCGCTGTCTTGCCACTGCGGGCGGTCGCAGAAGTCGTGCACGCGATCCACGATGGTGCCAGCGAACGACTCGCCGGCCTGCGCAATCAGCTCTTTGCAGCGCGCAACGAACGCGGCCGGATCGTTCATCAGGCGAATGTCGGCACCCTTGATGTTCTCGGCCAACAACTCTGCGCCGATGTCTGCAGATCCGGCAATCTGGCGCGCGGCCTCTTCGCGGACCGCCTCGTCGAAAACCTCGCGGCGGTCGTCGTAGTCGGGCGGCTGCATGGCGGCCTTGGGCGCGGCGGAATGATTCGTCGTGGTCGCGCATCAGATTTCTCCGCCGCCGTAGCCGTAGATCTCGGATGCCCGCTTGAGCCCAACCCACTTGCCGGTGGCGTCCAATCCGCGGTTGGCCATCTCCTCGGCTGCGAGGGCGCGCGGGTCGATCTCGCCGGACAGGATCTTGACCAGCAGCTCGGTGGCGGTCATCTGGAACATGTAGGTCGGATTGGTTTAGTCGGTCATGGCGGCCTGCTCGTGTGTGCGGCGATGGGTCCATCAGACCACGCTTCTGGCGCCGTGTCAACTAGGCGCAACAAAAAAAGTTAGCGGGGTTGACAAGCGGCCGGATGCTGGTATGGTGCGAGCCATCGACGAGGCGGGAGTGTGCGATGGCAAGCAAGACGTTCTATCAAGACTTGGAAGCGCTGTTCCAGACTATCGACATGGCGCAGGATGCGGCCGCGCGCTTGGCTCGCAACAAAGACGAGCCGATGGCAGCTATCATGCTGCGCGACATCGTGAACCAGCTCGGCGCGATCTCGACGCGCGTTTGGGCCATCAAGTGCGCGGCGGGTGAGTCGTGAGCAGGGTCGAGGTGATTGGCAACGCAACGCTTCATCTTGGCGACTGCCGCGACATCCTGCCGACGCTGCCGAAGGTCGATGCGGTCATCACCGATCCGCCGTACTTCAAGGTGCTAAACGAATACTGGGACAACGAGTGGGATACGCCGGAAGCGTTCCTGTCCTGGATGGGCGAAGTAGTCGGCATGCTTGCCGACCGCATGGCACAAAACGGCAGCTTGTACCTGTTCGCCAGTCCGCAGATGGCGGCGCGGGTTGAGGTGGTTGTTCGCCAGCGCCTGAACGTTCTGGCAATGCTTACTTGGAACAAGGGCGCATCTCGAAAGGGCGCGGCCGGAAGTGGTGTTGACGTCACGTCTTTGCGCACGTTCTGGCAATCATCAAGCGAGCGGATAATTTTCGCGGAGCGTCATGGTAGCGACGAAATGGCAGACGGCAATGCGGGCTACACGTCAGCCTGCGAAGCCACGAAGCGCAGAATTTTTGGCGAGTACTTAGCCGCCGAGATTGAGCGGTCCGGGGTTACTCGAAAGCAAGTTGCTGCACTGTTCCCGTCGGCATCAGGTGGCCTTACGGGCTGCGTGTCGAATTGGCTGATCGGCCACAACGTCCGACCGCCGAGCAGTACGCAAAGATGCGCGCCATGCTGAACGCGCGGGGTGGCGAGTTTCTGCGCAAGGACTACGAGTTTCTGCGCAAGGACTACGAGTTTCTGCGCAAGGACTACGAGTTTCTGCGCAAGGACTACGAGGAACTGCGCAAGGACTACGAGGAACTGCGCCGCCCGTTCAACATCACTGCGCAGGACCAATGGACGGACGTTTGGACGTTTGACCCGCCAGCGCCGTACCCCGGCAGGCATCCGTGCGAAAAGCCCGTAACTCTGCTGTCGCATGCACTGAAGGCAAGCACAAAGCCGGGCGCCGTGGTGTTGGATGCGTTCATGGGGAGTGGCGCAACCGGAGACGCCGCGCTGCGAATGGGGCGAAAGTTCATCGGCATAGAGCGCGAGCCGAAATATTTCGACATCGCCTGCAGACGCATCGAAGACGCGCAGCGACAGTTGCGTCTTGTGGATTGACCAACCCCGTCACCCGTGATTTACTTGGCGACATGATCGCACTCACGAAAACAGCAGTTAAAACCGCGCTTGGAATCCGCAGCGATGCGGACCTCGCGCGGTTCTTTTCGACGACGCGGCAGAGTGTCTGCAAGTGGCGCGACGACGAGCCAATCCCGGTGCAGCGCCAGTGGCAGCTGCGCGCGATGCGGCCGGCTCTGTTCCGGCCGCGGCGGAAAGCGGCGTGACTGACCGCCCATACCAACACCTTGACGATGCCGCGCTGGCAGACGAAATCACGGCATTGCGCGGCTACATCGCCAGCACTCGCGACATGGCATTGCGCCGCAAGATGCAAGTCAAGCTGGCCGAGCTGATCGCGGAGGAAGGAAGGCGGTTTACGGAAGGGCTTCCATTCTGAATCGGCCGCGCGTCCGCCACGCGCATAAAAAAGCCCGCTGGCAGGCGGGCTAATGGAGCATCACATGAGCAGTGTAGCAAAACAAGTTGTGAACATCCACTCGCAACCAGTCGACATTCCGCCAAGCGTCAGTGCGCTTCCGCACGTCATCCGAGAGGGCCGGCAAACAATCGGCCCGGATTTGGCCGGATGGATACTAAAGGATGCCGCGTTTGCAGGACAGCGGAAGTCTGAGCGGCACCATGTCGAATTGCTCGCGCATTTGATGCGCCAGCGTCGATGGTCTGCCGGAAGCCAACTCGCGTTTTGTTCGCTCGGCGGGAATCTGTACCTGACGAACGGCAAGCATCGCATGAATGCCGTTGTCGCGTCCGGCATCCCGCAGGAGTTCCAGGTACTGATTACGCCTTGCGGCTCCATGACCGAGGTCATCGCGGATTACTACCGGCACGACACCGCATCGCGCAAGCGCAGTTCCCTGGAAATCATCAACAGCACAGAAATGGCGCGCAACTCCGGTTTGCCAAATGCGCTTATGAATGCGCTATTTGGAAGCGCCCTTGCGCTTGACAACGACATGCGCGATCTGCACTACCAGCAGGATGCACTGGTCCGCGATACGGATGCAAAGATAGCAGCGGCGTCCGGGTGGATTGCAGAGGCGCAAGAATACGCCCGTCTCGTTGTGGATGCGCCAGCCAAAATCAAGGCGAAGCTATTCACGGCTGGCGTTGCAATGGTGGCTCTGATGACAATCAGGCACCAGCCGAAACTGGCCGAGCTGTTTTGGTCCGGGCTTGCCGCTGACGATGGCCTGGCGCGGTCAGACCCGCGGAAGGTGCTGCTTTTGGACTTCGCTTCGCGCAAGCCAATGACAGGGCTGACGAGCCAGCGCTGCCTGCCGGCCGCAATAGCGTGGAATGCGTTTTTCGAGCACCGCCCGCTGCACATCATCAAGATTTCCGGCGCCAGCATTCTGCGCATCGCCGGCACTCCGATCACGGGCCGCGCGAAATGATTTCGACCATCCGACTCGATTGCATCGAAAGCAGCACGCTCGCCCGGCCGCTGATCGCCGGATCAATCGACGCGCTCGCGGAGTCCATCGGCAATATTGGCTTGATCCAGCCGATCACCGTCGTGCCGTGCGCAAAGTATCGAGACGGGCAGAAGGTCGAAGCGTTCCGGCTGGTTGCTGGCCATCATCGCGTCGCCGCCATGCGAAAGATCGGATGGGTGGAATGCTCGGCGCGAGTGCTGCCTGAGTCAACGACGGCACTCGCAGCCGAGCTGATGGAGATCGACGAGAACCTGTGTCGCGCCGAGTTGAGCGCGGCGCAGCGTGCGAAGGCGATCAAGCGGAGGAAGGAGATTTGGGAGGCGATGCGGCCAAATCGGCAACGCGTTGCCGATTTGGAAACTGGGACAACTTGTCCCAGTTTTGGCGGCCGCGGCAACACCGAGTTTGCGTGCGACACGTCCCGCGCATCCGGCGAGTCCAAGCGCGACGTTAACCGCCACCTAGCTCGCGCCGAAGCCCTCGGCGATGACCTGGACGAGATCGCTGGCACTTCGCTCGACAAGGGCGTGGAGCTGGACGCGCTCAAGGACATGGCGCAGGAAGATCGGCGCGAACTGATCCAGCGGGCCAAGGCCGGGGAGGCTGTCAGCGCCCGAAGTGAGGAAGACCGCGAGCGAAACGTGCGACTCGTGCGACAGACCATTGCTGACATGTCGCGGCTTGCCAAGTTTTCCAGCCCGGCAGAGGTGGCAAGCATCGCGGCATCAATTGGAATTGGCGCAGAAGAGGCGGCCATCGCAAAAGCAATTGCAGGGGCGCTGTGATGGCTGACCGTCCATACCAACACCTTGACGACGCCGCGTTAGCCGACGAAATCACGGCCCTGCGCGGCTACATCGCCAGCACTCAAGGCGGCGTGAACACGGTTCCTGATCGCCCGTTTGCAACTCGCACCGACGC
>JADJEH010000011.1 GCA_016702305.1 bacterium | reverse complement strand
TTGAACCGCAACTATCCGAGTGGATCGTGGGTTGTGCTGGTAGCGAGCACCGCAAATACCGGATGGTACCCGCGCAATGTGCCGACTGGCGCGACGACGACGGCTCGCGTGCGCATCAGCGGAGCTACGCGGGCGGACATTTTCGATGTGTCTGACGCGAATTTTGCGATTGTTGGACCGACGCTGACTGTCACGTCGCCGAACGGCGGGGAGACGTGGGTGCAAGGCACCATGGACACGATTCGTTGGACCTCGACCAACCTTACAGACAATGTGAAGATAGAACTTAACCGCAGCTATCCGACAGGAACGTGGGCGGTATTGGTGGCCAGCGCGCCGAATACGGGATCGTACCCGCGCATGGTGCCAACGGGGCTGTCGAGTGCGGCACGCGTGCGTATCACCGGCGTGACGCGCACCGATGTCAGCGACATTTCGAATTCGAACTTCACAATTGTTGCGGCGGGAGCGCCACCAATCAGCGACGATGCACTCGTACCGCGCGAGACGCAGCTTCTGCAAAACAGCCCGAACCCGTTCAACCCGGTGACTGAGATTCGCTTTGACATGCCGCAGGCGGGCCGCGCAAAGCTCACTGTGTACGATGTCA
Source organism: bacterium (assembly GCA_016702305.1). Lineage (NCBI taxonomy): Bacteria > bacterium. The sequence goes on along the minus strand of JADJEH010000011.1, from coordinate 100,804 downwards.
CGGGGCGTGAGGTGGCCGATCTCATAGCGGGTGAAGTTGCGGCGGGCCGTCGAAGCGTGTGGTTTGACGGGTCGGGTTTGGCTTCGGGGATCTATTGGTACCGGTTGTCGGTTGGTAATCAGATGTTCGTCAAGAAGATGATCCTGATGAAATAGGCGTAGGCGCAGCCGCAAAACAAAGAAATTCCATGAGCGCGAGCATCACGGTGCTGTAGCGATGCTATTTATTGAGAGAATTAAGAGAGAAGCCCCCTTGACTCGTGGGGCTTTTCTTTGTATCTTATTTGAACAAATGAATAAATTTCGAATCTTGATGCTTGTTTTTATTTCGCTTGACGAGTTTTACACTCAGGGTGCGGGGGCGACTGCCGTTGCGCGGGAGCGTGTGATTCTGGAGGCTACGGCCGAGGCGGTTTCACGCGGGGTAATACCGGGGACGCCAGTACGGCTGGCCCGGCGGCGCTGCCCGGGGCTTGAAGTACGTGACTTTCGGGCGGAAGATTACGCGGAGAGATACGAGCAAGCGTGGTCGGTGTGCGCGGAGTTCACGCCACAGGTTGAGACGGTGGATTTACATGAGGGGTTTCTCGATATCACGCAGGACATGAAGCGATTCGGAGGGACGGACAAACTGGTGAAGGAACTGGGACTCGAGCTCGCGAAGCGCGCGCGAGTGAAACTGAAGTGGGGCGGCGGCGCGGACAAGTGGATGGCGTGGTTGGCACGTCAGCACGGGCAATTCGTCGCGCCGGTAATGGAGACGTTGGTGCTCTCGAAACTGCCGGTAGAGAGCATGGCGCTGCCTGAACGCGCGACTGAGCGTTTGCATCATTTTGATATTCACACGGTGGCACAGGTGATGAGCCTGCCCGCGGGATTTCTCGAAGCGCATCTGGGGTTTGAGCGCGAATTTGTGCTGAGTAAAATGACACGACACAAAGAGAGCGTGCGCGTGAACTTCCCGGCGCCAAGTGTGAGTATTACCGAAGAGATTGCGGACAGCGACGAACAGCGTGTAGAGCGGGCGGTAATGCAGGCGGCGCGGAGTTTGACGGAACGACTGTGTGAGGCGAAGTTGTGGACGACGCTGCTGCGTGTAAGATTTGCGAGCAAGACGCGGGCGGAAGCGCGTGATGTGAAGCTGCAAGCGAGTGAACTGACCGCAACGCGGCTGGAACGCATGCTGTTTGAACAGTTGCCGGGAAACCTGCGCGCCGCGCTGCGCCGAATAGAAATTGAAGCGCACGGCCTGTTGCCGATGGTTGCCCCGCAGAGTACGTTGTGGGGCGAACGCGTACGCGGCGATGCGGATCAGGCGCTTGAACGTGTGCAGGCACGGTTGGCGGCGCGCTTCGGCAGTACGACGCTGCTGAACGGAACCGAAGCGTTTGAACGACAGCAACCGCGCTTCGCTCAATTGGTGTATCAAACACGGGGAATCAGCTTACCATAGGTCATGGAACCGACGATTGTGAAATGCGATTTGGGGCGACCGCTGACGTTGATGTGGCGGGGGCAGATGCACCCGGTGGTGTGCGTGCTCGATCATTGGTGGGAGGCGGGGCGCTGGTGGGAGACGGAGTGCGCGCGCGAGTTCTATCTGGTGCTTACGGCGCAGCGCCGTTTGCTGTTGTGCCGCAATCCGAATTCCGGGGATTGGCTTGCGAAGGCGGCATGATCACGCCCGTGCCCCTGTTGGTGCGCAGCGAATTCAGCTTTCTGAATGGCGCGGCGCGGTTGGACGAAATCGTGCGCGTGGCGGCGAAGCTCGGCTATCATACGCTCGCGCTGACCGACCGCGACAATTTCTGCGGGGTGCCGGAGTTTCTGGGGCTGTGCGCGCGGCACGGCGTGCGACCGATCTTAGGCGTTGAACTGACGATTGACAGCGGGAGAATTGTGGCCCTGGCGCGCACGCGCCGGGGCTTTGCCTGTTTGTGCAATCTTTTATCACAAGCGCATCTTGATCATGAACGGCGGCAGCCCGAGCTTGCGGAACGTGTGCTGTGTGAGCAGGCGGAGGATATTGTGTTAATCGCGGGCGGCTTTGATGCGCCGTTCGCGAAATTTTTGCTGGCGCGGCAGATCGAGAAAGCGGCGGCTTGGATGGCACGAATGCGCGCACGATTCGGCGATGATTTCTACGTCCGGATCGAACGCACGCAGCTGCCGCTGCAAGATGAGTTCAATATGCGTGCGGCGGCGGCGTGCGCGGAGTCAGGGGTGAAAATCGTCGCGGCGAATCCGGTTCACTACGCGCAACCCGAGCAGTTTCGCATCTTTGACTTGATGTGCTGCATCCGCAATCGGATTCGGCTCGACGACGCCCATCCCGAGCGGCCGATCAATGCATTCGGCTACTTGCAGAGTCCCGACTCATTGCGCAAACAGTTCATTAAATGGCCGGAAGCGCTGGCCGCGACCGCGGAGATTGCGGAGCGCTGCGTGAACTTTGATTTGAAAGATCTGCGTTATCGCCCGCGCTATGCGGAAGTTGCCGACGATGAATCCCTCACACGCATGCGTGCGCTGGCGCTTACGGGTGCGCAGCGCAAGTACCGTGATGTCTCGCGGGAGTTGCGGGAGCGAATTGATTACGAACTAAGTGTAATCGGCGAACTGGGATTCGCCGGCTACTTTTTGATCGTGCATGATCTGCTGAGCTTTGCGCGAACCAAAGGTGTACGCTACGCGGGACGCGGCAGCTCGGCGGATTCGGTCGTTGCATACTGTCTGGATATTACCAAGGTGGATGCGTTTCGGCGAAATTTGCGGTTCGAGCGGTTCATCAATCCCGAGCGGCGGGATTCGCTGCCGGATATTGACGTGGATTTTGACCGACGCTATCGCGAAGAGATTGTGCAATACGTGATTCAGAAATACGGGCAGGCGCATGTCGCGGGAGTGGCGTCCTATAACCGCTATCGCGCGCGCGGGGCGCTGCGTGACGTGGCGAAAGCCATCGGATTTGAGCCAATGGACATTGACCGTTTGGCGCGGCTGTCGCATTGGGCGCTGTCGGCCAAGCGGATTGCGGCGACGCTCGAGTCACGACCGGAGATTCGCGCGCTTAAAGTAGATCGCAAAAAGTTTGAATTGCTGTTCGAACTATGCGCAGGGCTGGATGACATGCCGCGGCATATTTCGGCGCATCCGTGCGGCGTGATGATCACCGGCGCGCCGGTACAGGAGATTACTCCCCTGCTGCGCGCGGCGAACGGTATGCTGATCTCGCACTACGATAAAGACGGCGTAGAAGACTTGGGTCTGGTAAAATTCGATCTCTTGTCACTGCCGACGCTGGGCGCGGTGGAAGACGCTGCGGTCATGGTGCGTGAACATGCGCCGGAGTTCCAGTATGACGACATTCCGTTGGATGATGAGGCAACATTTGAACTGCTGCGCTCAGGTGAGACGACGGGCGGTTTTCAGAATGAGAGCCCCGCACAGCAATCGCTCGCGCCGCGCTTGCAAGCACGCACCATTGAAGACGTGATCGCGGCAGTGGCGCTGATTCGACCGGGTCCGCTTAAGGGTGAAATGGTGGAGCCGTTCGTGCGCCGCCGTAATGGGATGGAAGCCGTGACGTTGATTCACCCGGTTATTGACAAGATACTTGATCATACCTATGGGGTCGTGCTCTACCAAGAGCAAGTGATCAGCATCGCGGTTGAACTGGCCGGATTCACACCGGGACAGGCGGATGTATTGCGACGGACGATTTCACATAACCGCTCGCATGAAAAGATGCTCGAACTTGGCGAAGTGTTCGTTCGGCAGGCGATTACGCGCGGAGTCGAGCCGGAGCTGGCTGAGAAGGTGTTCGTGTGGATTCAAGGCTACGCGGGTTACGGTTTTTGCGAAGCGCATGCGGCGGCGTTCGGGGACACCAGTTATAAGACCGCGTTTTTGCTGGCGCATCACCCGGCGGAGTTTTACGCGGCGCTGCTCAATCATCAGCCCATGGGTTTCTTTCCGGCGGCGACGCTGATGAACGAGGCGCGACGGCGCGGAATTGCCGTATTGGGTCCCGACTGCAACGCAAGCGCAGCGCTGACGACCGTGCAGGCGGGCGCGATTCGCATCGGACTCTTACAGATTTCCGGAATGAATGAAGCACTTGCGGAGCGAATCAGAAACGCGCGGCCGTTTGTCTCGTGGGGTGATTTTACGCGACGTGTACGGCTCGACCGTGATATGCTGGAAAATCTGGTGCTGGCAGGGACATTTGATGTATTGCATGCAAATCGCAAAGAGCTATTGTTCAGCTTGGGAACGCTGCTGCCACCGGAGCGGGCCGGACGATTGGTGCTGGCGCTCGATTTGGAGCCGGTGATTTCTCAACGCGCGGATTTTGATCTGTTCACACGATCCGCGCAGGAGCATCGCGTGTTGGGGCTCTCGCCCGGGCGACATATTATGACGTTCTGGCGCGACAACTTGCGCGCGAAAGGGATTCACACTTGCCGTGAGGTGAAGACAAATCCGGATATGCGCACCGTACTTTCGGCGGCGGGCGTCGTGATCCGGCCGCATACGCCACCGACTAAGTCCGGCAAGCGCGTGATCTTCTTCTCGCTTGAAGATGAAACGGGTCTGCTGAACGTGACGGTTTTCCCCGATGCGCAAGAAAAGTATGGACATCTGGTGCCGGGCCAGTCCATGCTGGTAGTCACGGGCCGCAAGGACAAGCGTGGCAGCAATGGGTTGACAGCATTGCATTTGGAGCCAATGCCGGTTCGGAAATAGGGCCTACTGTCTGGCAAGGAGCCCTACGACTCCCTAAATGTAATTTTATTAAACTGTTGCGTTAGCCTTCCGCATCGGGTTCTTGCTAACAAACAATGAACTGCTTGACTTTAATTCACCAAATTTGCTATCATTGACACGTATCTGGAACAAAGGTCACGATTCAAACGTAAAGAGTGCATGAATATTCGCGGAGTCCTATTGATCGTGGTTCTATCCGTGCTCGTCTCGGGAACTTTGTTGCCCGACACGTGGATGCACGATTGCGATCACGCATCCGCGACCCATAAACCGCACGCTGACCATGAGGATCACGGCGACGGCTGTTGCGTGTGCCTTTGCCATGGCGGCGCGTATGCGCTGATTCCCGTCGAATTTGACCATTATATGCTGTGCGAAGAGCTGGCGCAGCACTCACATCATTCATTTTTCCCCTCCCACCGCCCCACTGCTTTAGAACGTCCACCACGACTGCTCTCCTAACTCAATTATAGGTGTACTCCGCCCGGACAACCCGGACGGAACTTATGCGTATTGAATTTGGAGACCAGTCATGCGACTTGGGCATTTTTGCACATCGCTCCTGACGGGAGCGTTTTTTGTTTGTATGTTTTTCGAGCGTGCATCGGCACAGGCACCGTCCCCGGCGCTGCGGGAAGTGATCGCCGCGCTCGACTCGACGGCTCCGTTGCTCGCCGAGGCGCGGGCAGAGATGGCGCAGGCGCGTGCAGCGTGGACAGGCAGCCGCGCCTTCCCGAATCCGGCGCTGTTTGCCACGCAAGAGGCGCTGAACGATGCTGCGAACACAACCGAACGGGTTTTGGGCGTACGGCAGAACTTCGGGTTCTTGTGGTCGTATTCTGCCCAATCGGGCGCGGCGCGCGCGGCCTATGACGTGGAGCAGGCTCGCTACATCGAAGCACGGCAGGCGCTTGCGGCAGAGGTTGCGATTCAGGCTTACGAATTTGACCGGCTCATGCGCCAAATTGCCGCGATGGACAGCGTGCTCGCGCAAGCCGAACGCCTGGCGGCGGCGACGAGTGCACGACGCGTCGCGGGTGACGCGGCGCCATATGACGAGCTGCGTATCCAGCTTGAAGTGATTCAGTTGCAGCAGCAGCGCGTAGAGTTGGAAAGAGAAGCGCACGCTGTCTTGACCGAGCTTGTGACGCTAACGGGTCGCAATGCGGATGAACTGTCCGCTTTGCGACTTTTTGTATTTAAGGCGCCGGATTTCGCGACTGAAGCGGATGCAGCGAACTTCGCACATGAGCATCGAGCCGTTCTGACTGAAGTGAAACGGAACGAAGACGCCGGACGCAAGACGCTGGCAGCGGCGAAATGGAATCAGTTGCCAGATTTCAGTTTGGGCATCGGCACGAAAGCCGTGGTGCCGGGTGACGGCGGCGTGTATTTCGAAGGTGAATTGGAGATTCCGTTATGGAGCCAGCGGCGCAGTGCACGGCACGCGGCAGCAAGCGCGCTATATGGAGCGGAGCGGGCCCGGAGCGCCGTACTGACAAACGTGGACCAAGAAGTGCATTCGGCGTTCAAACAGTGGCAATTGGTGGAAACGCTGTCGGCTGACTCGCATCCGGACCTCGCGGATAGCGCGATCGTCAACATGGGTCGCGGCGCCCGACTCTATTTGGAGGGTGAGATGGCCGCTCTGGAACTGATTGATGCCCTGCGTACCGGCATCGAAGCGCAAGACGCGGCACTCAAAATGCGCAACGCGGTTGCAGAAGCCCGCGTGAATCTGAGGCGAGCGGTCGGACTTGACATACTGGAGAATTAGAACATGCAAAAGAAGATATACAGATTGCTTGCCGCCGCTCTCATTGTGGCCGTATTTACAAACTGCGGCCGACGCGAGGAACCGGCGACGTCCGAGGCCGACGAGCACGCAGGGCATGCACATGCTGAGGCGGGGCACGCGCAGACGATTTGGGAAGGCGGGCTGGAAGTATTTGCCGAATGGAGTGAACTCAATTCACGACAGGAGGCTGAATTCACGATCCACTTGACAGACTTGGCGGATTTCAAGCCAATTGCCCAGGGATCGCTCACGTTGGAGTTTACACAACATGGCAACTCCGTTCTCCGCGTTCAGGCGAATGCGCCCGCGAGACCGGGTATTTATGATGTGGACGTTACGGCACCCGCGGCCGGCGACTACGATGTGAGTATTCTGCTCACACGCGGCGGAGAGACGCTTGGCGGCGTTCTACGGGGTGTTCATGTGCTTGGCAGCGGAGACGATCATGATGGACACGAACATGAAGGCCATGACCATGCGGAGCATGCCGACGAGAACAAGCCCTCGGCCGAAGAACTGATCACGTTAACCAAAGAGTTGCAGTGGCAGCTTGATTTCGCAACGGCGACCGTAAGCAATCACGTGCTGCATGAAAATATTCGCGCACTGGGTGAATTGCAGGCGGCGGGCGTTGGCGAGGCGGAAGTCTTTGCACCGTTTGACGGAGTGCTGATGCCCGACCCGATGCACGGGATCGTCCGGCCCGGGCAACGCGTGAGCAAAGGCGAAGTGTTGGCGCGGATCGCGCCGTCAGGCGGTTCGGAGAACAACTGGACGCAGATGCTGAACGACTACCGGCTGGCGAAAGGCGAATTCGAGCGCGTGAAGCGGCTGGCCGACGACGGGGCAGTCGCCGCTCGCAGAGTTGATGAAGCGAGGCTCGATTATGAGAATAAGGCATCGCGGCTGCGCGGTGCGCTGGGTGGCGCGGATTTCGATCTTGACGCCGTGCTGGCGGACGGAGATCATTTTCATCTGCGCGCCCCGTCAAGCGGCGTCATATCTGATACGCACTTGCGATTTGGTCAACATGTCAGCACGGGCGAACATCTGTTTAACATCATAGATCCATCGCGAGTGTGGCTGGAAGCGCAGGTTCCGGTCTCGGAAGCGGCCCTGCTGGACGACGTCAGCGACGCATATTTCACGGTAAGCGGCTCCGAGCAAACCTATCGAGTTTCGGAGAACGGCGGCAGGCTGGTATCCGCAAGCAGTCTACTGGATCCGCTCACGCGGCGCATTCCGGTGATTTTTGAGCTGCGCAACGAGAACAACGTCTTTCGCCCGGGAAGCTTCGCCCAGGTGTTTTTGCAGACCAAGACGACGCACGAATCGCCGGCTATTCCGATAGACGCGGTGCTTGACGAAGAGGGGACCGCAGTGGCCTACGTGCAGATTGGCGGAGAGACGTTTGAAAAGAGAATTCTTCAGACGGGGGGCAATGATGAGGGAATGATCGCCGTTTTGTCCGGCGTTCGTGAAGGAGAACGCGTCGTTACGCGTGGAGCTTATAAGGTGCGACTCGCTTCCCTACGCATAAACCCGGCGGAAGCCGGGCATGCCGGACATAACCACTAAGGGGCTCCAACATGTTTGAGAGGATCATACGCTTCTCGTTGGAGAAGCGGTTTATCGTCGCGTTGGCCTCGCTGGTCGTGCTTGCCGTTGGCGTTTACGTGAGTAGGGATCTGCCGGTAGACGTGTTCCCCGACTTAACGGCGTCAACTGTGACCATTCTGGCTGACGCGCACGGCATGGCGCCGGAAGAGGTCGAGACGCTGGTCGCCTTCCCGATTGAAACTGCGATGAACGGTGCGGCCGGTGTCCGACGCGTGCGTTCGTCGCTGTCCACCGGCATGGCCATCATCTGGGTTGAGTTTGAATGGGGAACGGAGATATTTCAGGCGCGGCAGATCGTTGCCGAAAAGCTGCAATCGGTGGCCGAACTACTTCCACCCGGAATGCCCGCCCCGTTTCTCGCGCCAGTATCTTCCCTGATGGGCGAGATAATGCTGATCGGCGTGGCCAGCGACTCCCTGCTACCAATGGAGTTGCGTTCCTTTGCCGACAACGTACTCCGGCGAAGGCTATTGGCCGTCTCCGGCGTCTCACAGGTCGCCGCGATTGGAGGCGAGCTGAAGCAGTACCAGGTGCTGGCCCGGCCTGAACGCCTTTCGGCCTATCGCATCAGCCTCGATGAACTCAAGGCCGCCGTGGCACAGGCCAACCTGAATTCTACCGGCGGATTCTACGCAACCGGGGGCACCGAGTATCTTATCCGCGGTATTGGCCGGGTCGAGGGCCTCGATGACTTGCGGCGGGCAGTGGTGTCGGTGCACGATGGCCATCCTGTGCTTGTTGAGCATGTGGCGGATGTTGTCATAGGTGCCGCAACGTCGTTAGGTACGGCGTCCGTCAACGGCGTTGACGCGGTCATTCTGTCGGTGCAGAAGCAGCCGACCGCAAACACACTTGAACTGACACAGCGTATCGAACAGATGGTCGCGGAGCTGCAGGCCGCGGCGCCGGGTCATGTTGTGATAAACACCCATGTCTTCCGCCAGGCGGACTTCATCGAGGTCAGCATTCACAACGTGATCGAAGCGCTGCGGGACGGCGCAATCCTGGTTGTGTTTATCCTGCTGCTTTTTCTGGCGAATCTCCGGACGACATTCATCAGCTTAATCTCAATTCCCCTGTCGCTCATTCTGGCGATACTGGCGATGCGCTGGTTGGGGATGACGATCAACACCATGACTCTGGGCGGCATGGCGATTGCGGTAGGAGTGCTCGTTGACGACGCTATTATCTACGTCGAAAATGTGTACAGGAGGCTGCGGGAGGATCAAAGTCTGCCACTTGGACAACAGAAGCCTGCGCTGACGGTGATTTTTGCGGCTTCAAACGAAATTCGGCAGCCGATGGTGGTCGCTACTTTCATCATCGTCGCAGTTTTCGCACCGCTGTTTTTCATGTCCGGCATCGAAGGGCGGCTGCTGCTCCCACTCGGATTTGCCTTTGTGATCTCAGTTTTTGCTTCGCTGCTCGTGGCGGTGACGATTGTTCCGGCGTTGAGTCTGTACCTGCTGCCGCGCATGAAGCCCAAATCAGGGTCGCATGACACATGGCTCGTGCGACAGCTTAAGGCCGCGTATGAGCCGACGCTCAACTGGTCGCTGCGGCGGGCCAATTGGGTTGTGGCCGCTGCCATGCTAATGATCGTCGCGACGATTGTTGTGTACAACGGGCTGGGACGGTCGTTTCTGCCTGAATTTAACGAAGGCTCGGCAACGATCGTGGCTGTGACTCCGCCTGGAACATCGCTGCAAGAATCAACGGACATCGGGAGATTGATCGAAAGTCGGCTCATGAAGCACCCGGCTGCTGAGTCCGTGGCGCGCAGAACCGGACGGGGTGAGCTTGATGAACACACGTTCGGGAGTAATCAGAGCGAGTTTGAAGTCAAACTGCGACGCGAGGGTTTTAAAAAAGAACAGACCTTCGAGGAGATGCGCGAAATGCTAAGCGACATTCCGGGAACGTTTATCAGTGTCGGACAGCCGTTGACGCATCGCATTGATCACATGCTCTCGGGAACTCAGGCAGCGTTAGCCGTGAAGATATTCGGCAGCAATCTCTATGAATTGCGCACAATTGCCCAGCGGATAAAGGCCGAGATGCAGGACATTGACGGCATCGTTGACCTGTCGGTGGAGCCGCAAGTTGATGTGCCGCAACTGCGCGTGAAGATGGACCGCGAGGCCATGGCTGTGTACGGCGTGCGCGTAGCGGATCTGGCTGAGAATGTGGAAACTGCATTCAACGGCGAGACGGTCGGACAGGTGCTCGAGGGGCAACTACCGTTTGATTTGGTCGTGCGCTTTCCGCAGGATGCGCGTGATACAGATGAGGCGATCCGCAGCAGCTTGTTTGCAACACCTGCGGGCCCGCAAGTGCCGCTGCAAGAACTCGCGCGTATCGAGCAGAGCAGCGGCCCAAATTCTATCAGCCGCGAAAACGTCAGCCGGAAGATCGTCGTTCAGGCAAACATTACCGGTCGCGATATCGCGAGCGTCGTGGCAGACGTTCGGCAGCGCGTTAACGCAAATGTTGACCTTCCTGAAGGGTACTTTGTGTCGTATGGAGGTCAGTTTGAAAGCGCCGAGGCCGCCAGCCAGATCATCATGCTGCTGTCGGCCTTGTCAATCGGAGCGATCTTGCTGTTGCTGTTCATGGAATTCGGCACGTTCCGAGACGCACTGTTGGTGATGGTTAACTTGCCGCTCGCGCTGATCGGCGGTGTATTTGCCGTGCACTTCACGAGTGGTATCGTGTCCGTGGCCGCACTTGTGGGTTTTGTGACGTTATTTGGTATCGCTGCGCGTAATGGAATTCTGATGATCGCGCATTTCCATGATTTGATTGACGAACAGGGGCTCGGCGCCCGCGAGGCCATCGTCCGCGGCAGTCTGGAGCGAATGAACCCGATTCTTATGACGGCGATGTGCGCTGGTCTGGCACTGCTGCCGCTGGCGCTGGGCGGCGGGCAACCGGGTAAAGAGATCCAGACGCCGATGGCTATCGTGATTCTTGGTGGCCTGCTAACTTCCACGGCGCTCAACATGGTCGTACTGCCCGCGCTGTACTTGAAATACGGCCACAAGCGCAACACAGAAACGGCGACGGCCGTGGATTAAGGGATTCGTTGAATATGTCGGCAAGGAGAGCCCCGTACGGGGCTCTCCTATTTTTGTAGATAGGTCAATCGTAGATTTGGTATGGAAGTAGCAATGTACGACGCGGCTGGCAATACGCGGCTCGAGAACCGGTTGCAAGCGCCGATTCCAGGGCGAATTTAGCTGGAAATCGGCACTCTTGCGCCGAGTGCCCGATCGGTTTTTGAAGTGCAACATTCTTACGTGCCGAATCGGCGTAGCATTCGTAGCATGGTGGTCCGAGTTTGCCTAACGACATGTTGAAGAGGACCTTTAACTTCCTATCGTCCGATAACGGTATTGTAAAGTCATGACCCTGAATATTCATATACTCCTGCGATGGATTGTCCTGGCGGCCGCGCTGGGGCAGCACGACTATGCTCGAGCGTCTGACCTCGAGTCGCTGTCGCTGGACTCATTGATGGGGATCCATGTTACGGCCGTTTCCAAGCACGATCAAACCACGCTTGAAGCGCCGGCGTCGGTTACGGTCATTACGTCCGCGGAAATTGAGCAATACGGCTGGCAGACGCTTGAGGAGGCGCTGAATTCCGTGCGCGGCTTCTACGTCACGGACGATTTGAATTACACGTCCATCGGCATGCGCGGCTATCAACGGCCCAGCGACTACAGCAACCGACTGCTCATGCTGCTCAACGGGCAAGCACTGAACGAGAATACGCAGGGGATGGCGCCCTTGGGATCCATATTCGCGCTTGACCTGCAGGTCATTGACCGAATCGAAATCGCGCGCGGCCCGGGCTCTTCGCTGTACGGCACAAACGCGATGTTCGCCGTTGTTAACGTGGTGACGAAAGACGCCTCGACGAAGGAAGGCGTCACGGTGGGCGGCACTGTCGGCACACCGCGCGGCGCGGCTTCAAACCTATACTTTGCCAAACGGCTGCCGGGCGAGTGGAGTGTCGCGCTGGGAGCGATGGTCTGCGATCAACGCGGCGACGACGTCTACCTGGAACCCTACGACGATCCGGAGACGAACAACGGAGTTGTGAAAGGCCTGGATTGGGAGCGGCGGCAGGGCCTGTTCTTAAGCTCGTCCCGCGGGCGACTGCGCATGCAGGGTTACTACACACAGCGGTGGAAGGGGATCCCAACGGCGAGCTGGAGTACCGTCTTCAATGACTCGCGGAGCAAATCGTGGGATATGTACGGCGGCGGTCAGGTCGAGTATTCGCGCACTGTTCACCGCAAAATGGACGTGATCGGGAGGGCGTACTACAACACCTTCCGGTACGACGGCGTGTATCCGTATGAACCGGAGTCGCCCGACAATGTCGACTATCAGCGCGAGAAGCGCGCCGGGGTCGAAGTTCGCAGCGAATGGAGCCCGGTATCCTACGAGCGGTTGATCACCGGTGTAGAGTTCGTACGCCACATGCAGAACGACTACTACTCCTCGACATCAGAGGAGGTTTTCAGCAATGAATCACACCCTTATCACGACTTCTCGGCGTTCGTTCAGAACGAGTACCAGTTCAGTTCGAAGGCGATGCTCACCGCCGGGTTGCGGCAATCGTGGTATTCGCTCGGCTGGAAAGCCCTCGTACCGCGCACGGCCTTGGTGTATCTCCCCGGACGAAAGTCCGCAATCAAGCTGCTTTACGGGCAAGCGTACCGCACGCCTACGGTACTCGAAGCCTACTACTGGTATCCTGAGCAGGCAAAGGCCAATCCTGATCTCACCCCTGAACGGCTAAATTCATTGGAACTGTGCCTCGAACAGCGGTTGATCGAGAATCTATTTGGTACCATCTCGATATATGGCTTCCATGTGAACAACCTGATCAGCTCCGCCATTGATGACGACGACGGACTGGTCGTGTTCCGCAATGAAGGCGAAATCGCGGGCGAGGGCATCGAAGGTGAACTTACCTACCGCCGCGGACATGGGATCAGCGGCTTTCTGAGCTATAGCTACCAGCATACAGTTGAAGAGCCCAACGCGATCCGCATCACGAATTCACCGTACTCTCTACTCAAGGCGGGAGTTGGAATTCCCTTTGCCCGACGGTTCCGCATTGCCGCGGACGGGCAAGCTGAGTCCTCCCGACGCACGCTGCTCAATGACGAAACCCCGGCGTTTGGCGTATTGAATCTGGCGTTTACCATGCAAACCTGGCAATCCCGTTTGCTGTGCACCGCGTTCGTTCGCAACGCTTTTGACACGTCCTACTTTCATGCGGGAAGTTGGGATAATCTGAAGCCCACTTCCGCCGAGAATCTGGACATGATTCCGCAACGTGGAAGGCAGGCAGGTCTGCGTGTTCAACTCAGCTTCTAATCAGCGCCTGAGCACGAAAGTCATGGGGTTGCTGTTGCCAGCCGCGCTGGTTGCGTTGCTGTCGCTGATACGCGTCACCGAGAGCCGCGACCCAGGTGTGCCGGTTCCGCTGCAATTCACTATGTACTGCAAAGCCCTTATGTTTGACCGCGCACTTACGACTCGCTGCGGTGATGACCTTGTGATCGGCGTGTTGTATCAGCCGCGCTATCGCGCTTCCTATGATGTGATGGAAGAATTGCGCGAAGCGCACGCGCTTTCCGGTATTGATTCAATTCGCACGCTTCCGGTGAAGTTCGTGGCCATTAACGCTGAGCGTTCGGAGTGGCAGAAAGTCGCGCTGGACTCCGCGGCGGATGTGCTAATCGTGGCGCCACTGCGCGGTATGGACATGGAACAAATCGCCCGGTTCGCCTACGAACATGGGACCCTGACTGTCTCTACCGAACCCTCGTATGTCGAAGGCGGACTTGCGCTCGGGCTGCGACTGCTCGGCGGGCGGCCCAAGTTCCTCATCAACCTTCCAGTGGCGCGAGCGCAAGGCGTGGACTTCAGCGCGCAGTTGCTGGAATTGGCTGAGGTGATTCAGTGAAGACGCTCTACGCGCGCCTGCATAATATGTCGCTGCGCTTGAAGTTGGCCGGCCTGTTTGCACTCCTGTTCGCTGCCCTCGCCTTGTCGCTCTTCATCTACCTGCCCCAGCGGTTCCAACAGCAGGCGCTCAGCGTCATGCTCCGCAGTTCCTACGGCGTCATTGATGCTGCGTGCTACGGCATTGCCCCGGCTTTGTATTTCGATGACCAGCAGGCAATCGACGGTGTCATCGGCCAGATCATGCTCAACGAGACCTTACTTGACGTGCAGGTATACGAATCATCAGGCGCTCTGATCGGAGCTGGACGAAAACACAACTGGGATAACAGCCAGCATGTCCATGAGGACAGTGCCGTCGGCTACTTCTTTGAGCATGGTTCCCTGCGCATAACCAAGGATGTGATCCGCGATGGCGAAGTCCTGGGCAGGCTCAGTCTGTGTTTTGATCTGGAGCCGCTTAACCGGGAGCTTGTGGCAAGCCGAGCAACCATTGCGGTGCTAAGCCTTCTGGTATTCGGCGTCGGCATTCTGCTGATTCTGCTCGTCGGGCGCCTGGTGACATCCCGCCTTCAAAATATCGTTGAAGTCTCTGATGCAATCGCGCGGGGCGATCTCACCCGCAGAGTGAGTGACGATCGGCAGGATGAGCTTGGCCATCTGGCGGCGACATTTAACGAGATGGTAAACAGTCTGCAGTCCGCGAACGAGAGCCTCCTCCTCCAGACGGTCGAGCTCGATATCCAACTGCAACAGCGCTTGCGCGCGCAACAGGACGCGGCGCGGGTGCGTGACATGCTCCGCGACACGATTGACTCGATGCCATCGCCGTTGGTTGCGGTGGATCCCGAAGGTCGCATCGTGCTGTGGAATCAGATGGCATTGGTATTCGCGGAGATGGCCGAGCGCGAGATCGCCAATACGTATGTTTGGGACACGCTGCCCCTGCTGGCCGGTCAGCGGGACAGCATCACCCGGGCGCTCAAAGTCAAGTGCATTGAGAAGTTTGATCGCATCGCGAACGACAGCCGCGGCGTGGTACAGTACATTGACATCATCGTTTATCCGCTGCGCGGCGCAGCTGAGGGAGCGGTGATCCGGCTTGACGATGTGACCGAAGAAGTACGCATGCTTGAGCTGATGGCGCAGACCGAGAAGATGATGTCAGTCGGCGGTTTAGCGGCAGGCATGGCGCATGAAATCAACAATCCGCTGGGAATAATCATGCAAAGCATGCAGAATATTCAGCGGCGTATTGCGCCTGACTTGCCCAAGAATGCCGAAGCGGCGCGCGAGGCGGGCGTTACCGTTGAAGGCATCAGCCGTTATTTTGACAAGCGCGAGATCCAACCTCTGATGCAGGACATTCTTGAGGCCGGCAAGCGCGCCGCCACAATTGTGACGAACATGCTGAATTTCAGTCGGCATTCGAGCTCCGGCCTGCTCCCGACGTCCGTGCCCGACTTGTTGACCAAGTCCGTGAGCCTGGCGGCGAACGACTACGACTTGAAGAAGAGATACGATTTCCGGCATATTGAGATCGTCTTCGAGTTTGATAACAACTTGCCGCTTGTGCCGTGTGTCGAGACCAAGATTGAGCAGGTGCTGCTCAACCTGCTGAAGAACGCGGCACAGGCGATCGGCGAACACGGCAGCAAGGGCGCTCCGCGAATCGTTTGCCGTGCGAAGCGCGAAGCGGACTATGTCCGCATTGAGATCGAAGACAACGGTCCGGGCATGCCTGAAGAGGTTCGGCGCCGCGTGTTTGAGCCGTTCTTCACGACCAATGAAGTCGGTATAGGCACTGGACTTGGGCTGTCGGTCTCGTATTTTATCATACAGGAAAACCACGGTGGCACATTAAGCGTAGATTCGATGCCCGGCGCGGGCACAAAATTCACGATTCGATTGCCACTCGTTCACGCGAACCAGCGCGCTGCCGAACACTGAGGCAATTGAATCGGTGATCGAGTTATCACTCCATATTCGAGCTTAATCATGGACTCACCCATCCGCATCCTGACGATTGATGACGAAGACGCCGTACGGCGATCCATCCGCTTCTACTTGGAGGACAGCGGTTTTGCCGTACTCGAGGCGGCCAATGGCCGGTTAGGGCTTGAAATGGTGCGGCGCGACACTCCTGATCTCGTCCTGTGCGATTTGCGCATGCCTGAAGTGGACGGTCTTGAAGTGCTGGCCAGCGTGGGGAAAGAGTTCCCGGATTTACCTATAATCATCGTGTCCGGCACTGGCGTGCTCGGCGACGCCATCGAGGCCGTGCGGTTGGGCGCGTGGGATTATGTACTGAAGCCAATTCAGGACATGGGCCTCTTGGAAGTCTCAATTCGCCGGTCGCTGGAACGCGCCCAATTGCGGGCCGCGAATCACCAGTATCAACTGCGCCTCGAAGATGAGATTTCCAGGCGGACCGAAGACCTGCGCGACTCCGAGACCCGTTTTCGCACGGTCGTGCAATGGTTGGCCGAGGGTATCATAATTACCGACGATCAAGATATGGTGACCTATGTCAACAAGAAGATGGCCGATATGTGCGGCTATGAAGTTGACGAAGTCATAGGTCGGCCCACAACTATCATGGGCCCTGAGCACGTTCGCGTGATGCTGCGGGAGAAGACCAACGACCGTTTGCGCGGGATTTCGGAGACCTACGAAACGCAGCTGATGCGCAAGACCGGCGAGGTGTTCTGGGTCGAAATCAGCGCAGGGCCGTATCCGAATTCTGACGGCAAGATTATTGGTTCATTGTCCATCGTACGTGACATCACGGATAGGAAACGTTCCGAGCAGGAACGTGAGAAGCTCGAAGCACAATTGCGGCGTTCGCAGAAGCTCGAAACAATCGGCACGTTGGCGGGTGGCGTCGCGCATGACTTCAACAACATCTTGACGCCGATTCTCGGCTATAGCGAGATGGCCAAGTTCTTCATTGGCAAGGAGAGTCCGGCGCGTGAGGGCATCGAGCAGATCACTATCGCGGCACATCGCGCCCGCGATCTTGTCCGGCAGATTTTGACATTCAGCCGACAGGGTGAAGAGGAACGACACCCTGTGGACGTGAAACTCGTCATCAAGGAAGCTGTGAAGCTGATGCGGTCATCGTTGCCGACGACCATAGAAATCAGATTCGCCACCGATGGCGAAGTCCAGCAGGTGCTGTGTGACCCGACTCAGATCCATCAAGTCGTGATGAATCTCTGCACAAATGCGGGGCATGCCATGAAGGAATCGGGTGGAACGCTCGAGATTAAGCTGTCGCCATTCTACGTGGATGCGGCATTTTCATGCTTGCATGTGAACCTGAGTGAAGGCCGCTACATCCGCATGACCGTCAGCGACACTGGCTGCGGCATGGATCGGGCGACGACTGAACGCATTTTTGAACCGTTTTTCACTACCAAGGAAGCGGGCGAAGGCACCGGGCTCGGATTGTCGGTTGTACACGGCATCGTTACCGCACACGGCGGCGGCATCAGCGTCTACAGCGAACCGGGTGAAGGCACGACGTTTCAAGTTTATCTGCCGTGCGTGGAGCGGGGATCCGTGTCTGACGAAGAGTACGAGGCGGAAATACCCACCGGAACGGAGCGCATTCTATTCGTGGATGACGAGCTGCCTAACACGATGATCGCCAAGCAGCTACTGTCGCGGCTGGGATATGAAATCACAACGCGTACGAGCAGCCTTGAAGCGCTTGAGCTGTTCACCGCCCGCCATGACCAGTTTGATCTGTTGATCACGGATCAAACCATGCCGCAGATGACCGGCCAGGAGCTGTTGAACGCCGTTCGTTTCATTCGTCCGGAGTTGCCAATCGTGCTCGTGACCGGTTTTTCTGAAACGGTCACGGCGCGCAACTACCGCGAGATGGGATTCAACGGGTATTTGATGAAGCCGCTTGTCTTGCGGGAGCTCGGGCAGACCGTGCGGGATGCACTGGATTATGCCGCTGTCGAGTCCGAGGCCAGAGGATAGCGGAGTCGTACATTACTAATAGCAGCGAGGGCTTACCGGAATCGGTAAGCCCTCGTTGCTCATTTGAAGGCAACCCGCTGCACGCGGGTTGGCTTTATTTAGAAGCGTTCGGTCACGCTCTTGCCTTGCAGGAAGAGCTGCAAGTAATCGCGGCCACCCGCCTTGCTGTCGGTTCCGCTCTGATTGAATCCGCCGAAGGGCTGTACCCCGACCAGCGCGCCAGTGCACTTGCGGTTCAAATAGAGATTGCCGCAGTGGGCCTGCACGCGCACCTTTTCAAGATGTTCACGGCGCTTGCCGAAATAGCCGCCGGTCAGTCCGAACTGCGTGTTGTTGAAAACGGCCAGACCCTCGTCAAACGACTTCACTTTGCAAACAGCGAGCACCGGGCCGAAGATTTCTTCCTGCATGATACGCGCAGTCGGTGCCACGTCTGCAATGATCGTCGGCTCGATGAACCAGCCCGGCGATCCGGCTTTCCCGCCACCAGCGACGAGGCGGCCTTCCTGCTTCCCAATCTCAATGTACTCCAGAATCTTCTTGTAAGCGCCTTCTTCGCTCACGGGACCGTGCCAGTTCGCGAGGTCTTTCGTTGGGCCGCACTTGATTTGCTTGGTGCGCGCGACGACCAGCTCCAGCAATTTTTCGTAGACTTTTTCGTGAACGATCAGGCGCGAGCAGGCGCTGCACTTCTGGCCTTGGAAGCCGAAGGCGGCGGCAACAATCTGTTCGGCCGCCAGTTCGAGCTCGGCATCGTCGTCAATCAAGATCGCGTCCTTGCCGCCCATTTCAAGAATAGTGCGCTTGAGCCAGAGCTGACCGGGATGCACCACGGCGGCACGTTGGAAGATGCGCTGGCCAATCTCCATGGAGCCGGTGAATGCGATGTACCGTGTGAGTTTGTGATCAACGATGGTGTCGCCAATAGCGCCGCCGGGTCCGGGCAGGAAGTTTACGATTCCGGCGGGTAGGCCGGCTTCTTCAAGTATCTCCATGAAACGATAAGCAATGACCGGAGTAATCGAGGCCGGTTTCAGGATAACGGTGTTGCCGGTGACGACCGATGCCGTGGTCATACCGGCCATAATCGCCCCGGGGAAATTCCACGGCGGAATGACCGCGCCAACTCCGAGCGGAATGTAATAGAGATTGTTCTCTTCACCGGGGAATTCGGTCACCGGCTGGCGCTCGTTCAGCCGCATCATTTCACGGGCATAGAACTCGAGGAAATCAATCGCCTCGGCCGTGTCGCCGTCAGCTTCCCCCCAGTTCTTCCCAATCTCCATGACCATCGTCGCGCTGAATTCGTGTTTGCGCCGGCGCAGAATCGCGGCGGCGCGCAGCAGAATACGCGCGCGAGCATCAGGATCCACATCTTTCCACCACTGGAAGTTCTTATGAGCACTCTCGAGAGCGCGCAATGCGAGTTCTTGCGAGCCTTTGGATACATAAGCCAAGACCTGTTCAGGATTGGCAGGATTGGTGGATTTGATCGTGTCGTCCGTGAAGATTCGTTCACCGCCGACCAGCAGCGGAATCTTCTCGCCGAAGCGGCTCTCGACTCGAGCGAGTGCCTGCTCGAAGGCGGCTTTGTTGGCAGGATCGGAGAAATTTGTGAAGGGTTCGTTCTTGAATGGTGTCAACATGTGGGGTGAACCTCTGGGAATCGTCCAATGGGTTGGGAAAGGCCGTGAATCTAATAAGATAATGAGATTTCCTGAGGATTCCAACTTGTTAAATCTCTCAAAATCAACGATTTAATCCAACACGCTTTGGTTCAGAGGTCAGGTGGAGCGGCGGTTCTTGCCGACCGACGCCGCTCCCATCGACCAGTCCCCCCGATTCGGAGCGAATTGAACAGGTTCTGACGTGGTGCGTTAGCATGGACTCGGAGACGAGTCGTTGTCGGCATACCTTGCTGCGAACAGGCTCGGCTCACAATCATCGCGATAATCCGCAGAGGTGTGAAATATCTTTCACAGACCGTGAAACAACTTTCGCAGTTGCTGTATGGATCATTGTCTCTAGTCTATGAAAGATGCCTCCTCCACCAACTTGTGCGAACTTATCCATACTTATTGGGGTTTTGCTCGAAGCTAATGTTCGGTATAGACTTCTATGGAAATAACCAAGTTCAAAACGTTGGATAATGCTATTGCAAAGCTCGGTCTGCTCACGTAATTTGAACCACGTTCGTTACACTGGGGAAAATTCTTACGACCGTATGCACGAGCAGCACAAGCCAAGCGAGGCTGGAAACCTCCTAAATATCCAAGAAGCCGCCGACTATCTTCGAGTCTCGAAGTCAACATTGCGCCGATGGTGCAACGCGGGGATTTTAGAACACATTCGCATTAACGGCCGCGGCGATCGGCGATTCAGGCGTGTTCATCTGGATGCAGTGACCGCACCATGTCGGACGGGACGCCCACGGAAGAAGTTCCATTCGGCAGGGAGTAGCACTGGTGATGCGCCAATGCGTCGGAAAAACGATTAAAGCTCCTTTTCCATTTTATTGCAGGGAGGCAGTATTCAGATGAATGGACGCCATTCGAACCGCCCCGCCAGTCGAGTGATCCTGAGCGGAGCAGCCTATCCACTGGATTACCGTGAAGCGACGGCACAGTTTCATCGGCTATGGCTCATAAAAGCGCTGCGCAGATTCAGAGGGAACCTGTCGGAAACGGCTCGGCAGTTGGGTCTGACCCGGCGTGCGTTACAGTTGCAGGTAGCCCGGCTGGACATTGACCTCGGACCGTTGCGGAACGGGAAGTGACCCAGCAATGGCGATGGATAAAAAAGAATGGAGCGCAAATGAGAGGCGGGCGCGCCGGGGATTCGCGGAGTTCTTTGGACGTCATTGTTAGCCACAGCACACGATTGCTTAGGCTAAGAGCCTGAGATTCTACGGCTAAGCCTGCGAAACGTTTTTCGCTGTTCTGCGAGGTCACCAGAGTTCAAAAGCGCTTGACATATCGTTACCGTGTCGCTACATTACTTTATATTGAAAAGAAGTGGTCATTATCGTACTTCGATTGTTTGCCCGACGGACAGGTTGGATGGGGAATATTCATGATATACCGTGGCAGGGAATTGGCCAAGTTCGGCCATAGGGCAAGAAGTCTGATCAATTTACTGCGCGTTCCGGTAACGGTCTGCGCAGTAATTGTTTTCGGCACTGCGCAAGTTTTTTCGCAGCGGAATCCGTTGGATGATACTGCTGCCTTCATCCACCTGGCTCCCAATCCGGTCACGGCGTTCACGTGCGAAGATTTTGATATAAATATCCAGTTGACCGGAACGAACGTCAGGGTGTTTGAACTGCGGTTTGTGTTCGACGCCGCCAATTATACGCCCACAAGCATTTCGGCGGGACTCCACCCGAATCTGCACGTCCTCCCATTCTATATCGAAGGCGACACCCTGTGGGTGGACGCCTTTTTTCATCCCAATTTCACGGGATCCACCGTGGTCGCGACGCTGCATTTTACGCCGGTGAATCTTGTCGGGAATCAGACGACTATGGTGGGTTTTCTGGATGGCCAGGGTTTCAGCGGCACCGGCGAACATCCGGAACCGATGATTATCATGGGGGACAGTACGGGCGTCGTGCTCGACGGGTCGGCGACTTTACCTCCGGAATCGCTGATTATCGTCCCGATGCAGGACGACTCGATCTGTCTGCACTGGAATCCGGTGCGGTTTGACCTTGACGGCGATCCGGTGGTCAATCCAACTTACTTTGTAGAGTTTGAAGACACGTGGAACAACACGGGCGTGTACACGACCGTGGGCACGACGATGGACACGTTTTTTTACGACGATTATATCCTGTACGAGTTTAACCCCGGCGATTCGGGAACCGTGAATGCCGGAGTGTACCGCATCCGAGCGTTGAAATGTCAAGAATAGACTTTAGTTAGCATAGTCCTTAAGCAAAAGAGAAATTGGGGAAGAAGATGAGAATCAAAGATCGTTTTGGCTGGTCTGTTGTGCTGATCCTGGCGATGTGCCTGGTGGCAATGGCGGACACGGCGAACAGGCCGACTTTCCAGAGTCACGAGCGCTCGGTAGGTTTCACAAGTGTGGTGCCGACTGCGCTGCATGGACAGGCGGGGCCATGGGTGGCGCCGCGCAACGAGAACAATCCGCTTGACCTCGAACCGGTCGTGTGGGTGGATGACAGCTATACCGGCAGTGAATCCGGTTACGGCGTGACGAAGTTCAACACGATTCAAGCCGGTATTGACGCCGTGGACGAAAACGGCACGGTGAACGTCTATCCGGGCAGTTACATTGAAGTGGCTGTGGACCGCACGGTGGTCGGCATCGGCGGCTTGTATCAATTTGGTCTGTATTTCGGAGTCGGCAAAGACAACATTACCCTGCAAGGCGTGGATGCCGGCGGAGCGCCGATCACGTCCTACGGCAGCGTGGAGGCCAGTGTCGGCCTGAACGCGACCAATAACTTCGGCCCGAGTGGTATGTGGGTTGAAGCTGACGGGATCACCGTGACCGGCCTTGAGTTGTGGCAGACCGGCGATGCCGGCTACAACAAGTCCGTGGAAGTTGTCGGTGATGACTTCACGTTTAACTTCAACATCATTTCGGACGGTATGTCGCTCTATTTCGGCGACTTCCGTTACGACAGTATGAACAACATTTCGTGGATCCAGAGCTACCACATCGAAGGCAACCTCTTTGACTACGGTACAAGCGTTGACCTGACAAACGGTGCCGGTTACACCGGATCGGTCAGCGGTCGCCAGATTATCAACAACGTCTTTGACATGGACTGGCCCGGTAATAATTGGGCGGCCATCAGCTTTAATGGGTCGGGCAGCGGCGTGCCGTGGTTTATCTATTCGACGGGCGCTGCTGTGATCGAGGACAACACGTTCACGAACGGAGAGACTATCTACGTTCGTCATCGCGGCGATTTCCTAGACTACGACGATTTCGATTGGGTCTCATATTGGAACGAGAACACTTTTGACAAGAAAGTGATATTCGGTACGAATCCTCCGGCGGATCAAGGAAGCTATAGCTACACGTCCGGTTCATACACGTTCAATAACGTTAAGGAAATCGGCGTGAGCATTCAGCGTGAGATTGACTGGGCGACGGCGGGTCATACGGTGCTGGCTGGCGCGGGAACGTACCTCGAAGACGTGGCGGTCAACAAACTCGTGACCGTTCGCGGCGCGGGCATTGACGTATCCACGATCCTGGGCTTGAAGACAGGCCCCAATTCGGCGACGGTGCGCGTGTCCACTCCCGGTGCAGCCGTGGAAGGCTTCACGATCACACGCGACGGCAATAACGTGACCGACTGGGCGACCAACGTCAAGACGGCCGGTCTCGCGGTTCAAAGCTCGGGCGGCGCGATCGTACGGAACAACAAGTTCGTCGGCAATCGCACGGGCATTGACATCAACAACTCGAACGACAACCAGATTCTCAATAACGTCATTGACTTCAACCGCACGGGCATGATCCTCCGGAATGCGTGCTTGAATAACATGATCGAAGAGAACGCCGTCACGAACAACTGGGCGGTCGGCATCTTGTGGCTGAATGCCAGCACGGAGACTGCAACCGGAACTGAGTTCTTCAACAACAATATCTCGGGCAACTGGTACGCCGACATAGAGAACCGCAGCTTGACGGGCGGCGTTAAGAACTTCTCAGCGAACTGGTACGGCACGAACAATCCGACGACCAGCAACGCTAACGGCGCGGAACCGGGATACGCGGCGCTGATTCCCGTGGCCTACGGTGGTTTGGCCACGAACCCGGGCACGGGCGTGAATATCCGCGGCGTTGGCCTGGCGGATATGGACTATTCGCCGTGGTTTGAGACCGGCACCGATACAAATGTCGAAACGGCATTCGGTCGCGGAACGGTCGGTTTCCAAGGTGATTTCTCACTTTTGCACGCCGGTCCGAATAGCGCGATCAGCGGTGCGACGAACATCCTGCAGGAAGCCGTGAATCTCGTTTCGGGCAGCACGATCTACCTGTCGGCGGGTAATTATGTCGGCCAAGTTAAGGCGACCGGATTTGCCGATCTGAATATCATCGGTGCCGGCGTGGCGAGCACGTTCATCAAGGCGACGGCGACGACGATGCCGGACACCTTTAACACCGTGCCGAATCACAATCGCCCGATTCTCTGGTTGGAAGGCTGCGCCTCGGCTGACCTCTCGAACCTGACGATTGACGGCGACGGATTCGGCAACAACAACTATCGCATGATCGGCGTGGCGTTCCGCAACTCCGGCGGCTCACTGACCAATGTGAATGTCACCGAAATCCGTGAAACGCCGTTCAACGGCAATCAGCACGGCGTCGCCGTGTGGGTCGGTCACAACTCAGTTGGCAAGACCGTCAACCTGACCAACGTGATCATCACCGACTTCATGAAGAACGGAACGTCGTTCTCGGGCGTCGGCACGGTGGTTAATTGTGATAACGTGCATATCCAAGGGCACGGCGCCACCGGAATTACCGCGCAGAACGGCTTCCAATATGCGTTTGGCGCCA
Organism: bacterium; assembly: GCA_016702305.1. NCBI lineage: Bacteria > bacterium. The sequence continues at coordinate 76,087 of JADJEH010000011.1, read as the reverse complement.
TGGGCTCGATGACCGATTGCTCAGTAGCAGATATCTGCTACACGGGTGCAAGCTATGTCGGTTGCAGCGCGCTGCTATACGACATGGATTTCACCGTGACGAACATGAGCGCCACGAACGCTCAGGTCGGCGCGTACTTCGTAGATGCGGGCGGCACGGTTAATGGCGGCGTTTTTTCGTCGAACAATGCCGTGACGGCAGTCAATAAGTATGGCATCTTCTCCTACAACACAAGCGTCGCGCTGAATGCCCCGCGCGTGCAGCCTGCGATGTACATGGATGAAGTGATGAACGGCGAGCGCGACCGCAGCCTTGACGCCAACGACGTGCTCGACATCAACGGCGTGTCGGTGATCGGCGACGGTTCGCTTGATGGCCTTGGCGTTGGCGCCTACGTTACCAGCGATGACCTCGACATTTCGCTGACCAACAGCACAGTCGAGAACTGGAACTACGGCGTGGATTTGACCGTCACGGGAACCGGCACGATCAGTGACGCCGACGTGACCAACAACAGCTTCACCAATACGGTGAATACGTTTGACAACACGGCTGGACATAATTGGGACAGCAACTGCTACTCGGACTTCGTTTCGGCTCCGTACACAATCCCGGGCGCGACTCCGGTGAACTTGGATGTCAATCCGAACCCCGGCGGCTGCTCGGCCGATGTGGGCTTCGCGATGGAAGATCCGTCGGTTGGCTGCGCCGGTTCGGACTGCGACGCGACACTGCTTTACGTGACCTTGAACAACGCTGGCATCCCGAACCTGTCAGTCGTGTTCCAGATCCCAGCGGGCTTCATTCCCCTGCTCTCGCCGATGGGCTCGATCGTGACGCCGTTGACGAATGCAGATCCGAATATCGTGCAGGCGTACGCGATTCCGCTGGGCGGCGGCCTGGTGCAGGTGGATATGGGCTTCGAGGCACCGTACAGCAGCGGTAACGGCGCACTGTACATCGCCTGCATTCCGGTCCTGAACGTGAGCGCCATGACGGGTCTCTATCCGGTCAATGGCGTGAGCACGCTGTGGACGGACATGCTGGGCAATGACTACTACAACGCGCTGGTGTTTGGCTCGATGAATCTTGAAGTGGACTGCACGGCTCCTGCGGTGGCGGCTTTCACGAATCTCGCGACGTGCGCATTTGGCGATGCGGCGCAACTGGTGAATCAGTTCAGCGTATCGCTGACTGACGCCGGTTCGACGCTGGACTCGGCGTGGATCACGTTTACACCGGGCGGCGGTTCGTTTGCGCTGTTCGGCGCCAATCAGACTTCGCCGTATAATGCGACGTTCCCGTCGGCGCTGGATGCCGGTACGTTCTACGGATTGCTGCAGGAAGGCTGCAACACGCTGACCCTGCATCTAACGGACACGGAATGCAACACGGCGGCGACGTTTGCCCTCGCAAACGTTGGCGTGGACATCACCGACCCGTCGCTGTCCGTGGTCACGACGGTGCCCGCCAACTACTGTTTCAACAACAATCCGGCGACAGTGAACTACGCCGGAGCCTATCTGGATGATTACATCAACATCACGTCCTCGCTGGGCGCTAACGGGTGCATGGCCGCGACCGGCTCGCTGATTATCAGCTATGCCGGTTTGCCGGACTTCGTGGTGGCCTTGAATCAAACGGACTACCCGAGCAACGACGCGGAGGCGCTCGCTCTGTGGGATTGGATGAATGATTTGCCGGCGATCCTGAATGCCAACGGAGGCAATTTTACGTTTGACGTGAAGGCCGAAGATTGCGCAGGCAACATGACCGGCACGCTGCAATTCAGCATTTGCATTGATACGCAGAATCCGGATAACGCCGTGACCGCTTTCGACGCGCGGCCGGCGCATTTGGGTGTGTGGCTGAATTGGGAGTGGACGGCCGGGGCGGATGCTCAGGAAATGCGCATCTACCGCAGCCCGCTGTCCGGCCAGTATCCGGGCTATCCGGGTGACTTGTGGAACTCGCTGGGCAACTACGACGTAACAACCGTTCCGCCGTCCGGCTGGACGCTGGTCGCGACGCAGACCTCGTTCGTTCCCGGACCGGTCGCTTCGGCATCCTATACGGGACCGAACAACCGTGGCGATATCCTGACGACCCACGTCAGCGGCGGCGACACGTATTGGCTCGATGCGCAGCTGGGTTGGGTGGAAGGTACGGGCAATGCACCGGCGTTCCGCGACATCTACCGCTATGTGACGTTTGTCAAGGATGCCGGTGGCAACTGGTCGGTTGGCGAACCGGTCGTTATGCTGACCAACGCCGACCGTTCCACCAACTACTGGCTGGGTGACTTCAGCACGGCGGATGCCGCTGGTTTGTTCGGTTCGCGCGGCTACGTTGACACGGAAGACCTTGGCCTGCTGTCGCCGGTTTACTTCACCAATACGGGCGGCTATCGCAACATCGGCCCCGTCGTGGTGGAAAATGGGAATATCGGCAAGGGCATTCCGAATCCGGAAGGCTCGGGCGCGATCAACTTCCAAGATCTCGTGCCGTTCAGCTTTAACTTCGGCGTGGTTTCCCCGGTGGGCATTATCGCCACTGAGTTTGTTGTTCAGCCTGATATCTCGCAGTACCGTCCGTTCGGATCGCTTGACGCGGCGCCGGAAGTGGCACTGGCGACGAGTGAAGACGTGACATTTGATATGGGCACGGAATTCAGCGTTACGGTGGCGCTGTCCGGCAACGAAGGCCGTGTCGTCAAGGCCGTGGAGGCCATTCTTGAATACGACGACTCGCGCCTTGAATATGTCGGTTCGACGATCGTTACGGACATGCCGACTGAAGGCACACTGTTCTCGAAGACGGCGCTCGTGAACAACGAAGCGGGCAAGGTTGGTTTCGTGGCAGCGGCCTGCGGTGGCTTGGCTACACTGGATGACAATGCGGTGCTGGGAACCGTGACGTTCCGCGTAACGCGCGAAATCGAATCCCCGTGCGAAATTGCCCTGACTTCAGTTCAGATGCTCGACAATACGGGCGAGGTTCGTGAAACTGAAGGCCGCGGCGTATCGGTCATGAGCGGAAGCGCGATTCCTGACAATTACGCGTTGTACCAGAACTACCCGAATCCGTTTAACCCGACGACGAACATCCAGTTCGACCTGAAGGAATCCGGACATGTCACGGTTCTTGTGTATAACACGCTGGGCCAAGTCGTCGCGACTCTCGTTGACAACACGATGGAGGGCCGGTCGCCATCAGATGACGTTCGACGCGGCGGCGCTGTCCTCGGGTCTGTATATCTATACGATCGAGGTGAATGGCTTCACCGACTTGAAGAAGATGGTTCTGATTCGTTAATTACGACTCAGGGCATCGTTTGCTATCAGCCCCCGCCGTCACGCCTGTGGCGGCGGGGGTCATTCCTCTTACTGGAGGTTGCTTTTGCGCAACATCGTCGGCCTTCTCGGGACGCTGGTGGTGGCAGGAACGCTCAATTGCGCTGCCGCGATTGAGCTTTATTTTCAGCCGGATTCGTCCTTCGGCAACGTCGGCGACACGGTGGAGGTGGCAGCTTTTGTCACGCCCACGGACACGGTGCGCGGTTTTACCGTCTACATGTACTACGACACCAATCTGGTTGACTTGGCCGCGGCACCTACGGTCGGCACGTTGATCGCGGGCCTGACCGGTTTGGACTTTCGTTATCAGGATCATACGGTGGCCGCGCCGCACCGGTTGGAGGTTGGGGCAACGGTCTTCGGAAGCTCGTTCTGGGCGGGACCGGGCGAACTGTTCCGCCTAAAAATGGTCTTCCGCGGTTGCGGGGATGTGCCGATGACGGGTGACTTCGGACTCAGGCGGCCCGACGGGACTTTCTTACCGGCTGACTTCAATCCGCCTGTTTTTCTGGTTTGTGACCGAGTGCCGCAATCGCCGGACAGTCTGACAATTTTCTGGTTGCCAACCGGTGCCGAACTCCGCTGGAAGGCGAGTACGCTGGACACGCTGGGACGGACCCTGTTTGCCGCGCCGTACTACCGGATTTGGCGGACCGAGCTTGATCCGGTGCCCATGCCGTACACGCTTGTGGATTCTACCTTCTCCTTGATCTACCTTGACACGGCGGCAACGGCCAATCAGAGCGAGTATTTTATTGACGCCAAGACGCCGTAGCAGGGTTGGCAAGTGATTTGACGCCTGATCCTTGGCAGGATTGGGCCTGTAGTACGACAGATGATAGGCCCTCGGGTACGAAATCCCGAGGGTTTTTCGTATGGTTGCGTTGGGTCCGGGCAACGAGCGCACACTGTGCGCGCCTGGGTGCGAGCGAGAATTCGCGCTATGGGTTCCATTTCTTCACGAAATTTGCTACATTGGAGACGTTTAGGTGGGCCGTTACGGGGTCATCTGCTTTCGCCGTACTGGCGCAGTCAGGTCGGCCGTAACACAACCCGCCCAAAGAACTTGGCGACTACTTTGGATTGAGGTGTATGTATGCGGATTCGAAATGGATTGGTGATGCTTATGCTGGTGGCGCTGGCCGCGCAGGTGGCGATTGGCCAAGAGATTTATCGGCACCACGCGCTGATTCGCGTGCACGGTGATTCACCGGCGCATTTGAAACAGCTTTATCGCATGAATGGCGAAGGCTTCGACATTGTAGAAGGCGAGACGGTCGGCGAAGTCCGTATGAATGCGCTTCCCGAGCATCTGGCGCGGCTGACCGAATTAGGGTACCGTTACGACATCTTACAAGCCGATGTTGAAACGTATTACGCACAGCGGCTGAACGACACACCGCTTGAGTTGATGGGTGGCTACCACACGTACGCGGAAATTGTCGCGATGCTGGACACGATCCATGCACAGCATCCCACGATCACGTCGGCGAAATTCTCGATCGGCCAGACCTATGAAGGCCGTGACATGTGGGCACTCAAGATCTCGGACAACCCGGCAGTGGATGAAAACGAGCCTGAAGTCTTCTACAACTCGTTGATTCACGCCCGTGAGCCGGCCGCGATGGAAGCCGTCCTGCATTTCATGAACTACCTGACGGACAACTACGGCACGAACGCGGATGCCACGGACATGGTGAACAACCGTGAATTGTACTTCCTGCCATGCGTGAATCCGGACGGCTACGAATACAACCGCGCAACGAATCCCAGCGGCGGCGGTCAGTGGCGCAAAAACCGCAAGCCTAACGGCGACGGCAGTTTTGGCATTGACTTGAACCGCAACTTCGACGCAGCGTGGGGCATTGACGATAACGGTTCATCGCCGTTTCCGTCCGACCTGACCTATCGCGGTCCGGCACCGTTTTCGGAACTCGAAACACAGCACCTGCGCGACTTCATCAACAGCCGGCAGTTCGTAACGCAGGAAGATTTTCACACGTACTCGAATCTCGTGCTTTACCCGTGGGGAACGAGTTACTATGATGGCGACGGATTGTGCGCGGACAACGCGATATTCCAGATGCTGGCCGACTCGATGGCGTATTGGATTCATACGGTGAATAACGTGTGGTATACGACCGGCACGCCGTGGCAAACTCTGTACAACACGAACGGCGGCTCGTTTGATTGGGAATATGGCGACTCGCTGAATCATCCTAAGATCTTCGCGGTGACAACGGAAGTCGGCGGCGCCACCGACGGCTTCTGGCCCGCGCAGGCTCGCATTCTCCCATTGGCGCAGGAAAATCTGCCTGCAAATATGTTTCTGGCGCGAATCGCCGGACTGTTGATGCCGCAGCCGTACAAGACGGCGCTTGGCGCGGCGTGCTTCAGTCAAATCGGCGGCAATGGCGTTCTCCAGCCCGGCGAAGACGGCAGCTTGGCGCTTACGTTGCGCAATGCCGGTACGCAATCGTTGGATGGATTGACGGGCAGCCTCACGACAAGCGATCCGTACGTGACCATTCTGAACGGTGCAGCAAGCTGGCCGAATATTCCGGTCAACCAATCGGCGGTCAATGGCTCTGACTTCACAATGTCCATCGCGGCGGGATGTCCGGCGCTGCATTCGTTCACTTTCTCGCTGGCGTTGTCGAATGCCAATCTCGACACAACTATCACGTTCGTGGCGACCATAGGCTCATCGTCGTTAGCCGACAGCGTTGAAACGGGCGCAGGCGGTTGGGTCACGGGCGGAGCGTTGAATCAGTGGCACATCTCGACGCGGCGCGCCTCATCGCCGACGCATGCATGGTTTATGGGCAATGAAACCGGCAACTACGCTGATAATCTCTCGTGTTACCTGCTCAGCGACACGCTCTTCTTGGGGCCTGGCGCTGAAATCAGTTTCGATGAATGGTATTCGACCGAAGCCGGCTGGGATTTCGGCTATGTCGAGGTTAATCTTGGCGCCGGTTGGACGGCATTGGGTTCGCCGCGCGAAGGAGCGTCGGGCGGGTGGCTTCACCAGGTTTATCCGTTGACGATTGCATGCCCGGGAACAGCGGTGCAAATCAGGTTCAGATTTACATCCGACACGAATACGAATTCCGAAGGCTGGTACGTGGACAATATCGGCACGGGCTGTCCGGTGCCGACGGAAATTGACGTCACACCGACAACGATAAACGCGTGGGCCGCGTTGGCGGGTACGGACCAGGACACTTTGCATATCTGCAATGTCGGTGAATGCGATCTGCAATGGAGCGTCACCTACAATCAGCTCGCGCCGGTTCGCGCCGAACTGCCGCAAATCTCCGCATTAGCAGACGTTCCAGTGAGCGAACCGGAGGTCAAAGGTGACGAAACGAATCGCGGCCGCGGACCGGCACAGCTTGACAACGGCGGCGGCCCGGATGCGTTCGGCTACGTATGGAAAGACTCGAACGAGCCGGACGGTCCGGTTTATGACTGGGTCGAGTTGGCTGGCGTGGGAACACAGTTGACGTTCACGGCCGACGACGAAGTGCTCCCAGTCACGCTGCCGTGGGCCTTCAGCTTCTATGGCACGGCGTATACGGCGATGAACGTGTGCGGCAACGGCAATGTGCATTTCGGCACGGCATCGAACACGTACTCCAATCGACCGCTTCCCACCAATACCGTACCGAACGCCCTAATGGCTGTGTTCTGGGATGATCTGAGTCCGCAATTGTCCGGCGCCGTTTATTATTACTACGATTCCCCGCTGGACCGTTACATTGTGCAGTGGGACAATGTTCCGCACTTCAACAACACAGGCAACTATACGTTTGAAGTGATTCTGTACAGCAACGGCCGGATCGTCTACCAATACCAATCCATGACGGGACTGCTGACTTCCGGCAGTATCGGTATTGAAGACGGAGCGGGAACCGTGGGATTGCAGATGACCTATAACGCGGGTTATGTCGCCAACAATTTGGCGATTGCACTTGAAGTACCGGCGCCGCCGTGGATGACGTTTGGCGGCGCGACGGCGGGCAGCGTGTCGGCGGGATCGTGCACGCATCTGCCATTGTCTTTCACCGCCGGCGCGTTGCCGATGGGCGAATACACGGCGGAAATCCATTTGACGAGCAACGACGCCGACGAGAATCCGCTACTGATTCCCGTAACGTTTGATGTCGGTACGCTGACGGCACCGGACAGCTTGACAATTCACTATCTCGAGGCGACGCACGAGTACCGCTTGGCCTGGCGCGCGGCTGACGCTCCATTCTACCATGTGTACGCTGCGCTCGCGCCCGACGGACCATACAGCCTGTACGTTGGGACGACGACTGGAACAACGTTGACGATTGCTGCACCTGCTGAAGATATGAAGTTCTTCGTGGTCGTCGGCAGTATGAACGCCACGCCGTAACGGGCGGAACAGGAAATTACGAGATGAGGAAGAGGGCTGACCCGCGGGGTTGGCCCTTTTTCTTTGGCATATGTGTTCGGGTCGTGATAGGCTTAGCCTTTTACAATCAGAAGTTTATGCTCCCTCCCCTCACGAGAGGCCGGGGAGAATCCGATTGATAATCACGGTATAATTCTATAAGATAACTTAAGATAATTGCTCCCCTCCTTTGACGAACCGTTTTCTCCTTATGCGTTTCCGTTTACTTCTCTGTTTACACTTTCTGGCTGTCATGGCAGCGGTAGGCTGCTCGGGCGGGAACACCGCTCCGCAGCGCAAACCTCCACAGGCGTTTCCGGTTGAAGTGGAAACAGTGACCACGCGCAAGGCGGATCTTGTCGTGCATGCCGTGGGATCGGTTGTCGCATTTGAAATCCTGCCTGTGACAACGCGTGTTTCAGGAACGGTACAAGCGGTGCGGTTTCGCGAAGGAGAAGCTGTGCGTGCCGGAGAACCGTTAGTTGACATCGAGCTCGAACGCTACGAACTGGCCTTGCGGTCAGCGGAAGCCGCGTACGAAAAAGCGAAAGCAACGTTGCGCGAAATCGAAACCGGATTGCGGCGGCGCGTGGATATTCAGGGTAACAATCCAGGATTTGTGAGTCCCGAAGAGCTCGACAGTTGGCAGACACGAGCGCAAAGCGCGAGGGCGGATTCCGCCCAAGCGGCCGCCGCGCTTGATTTAGCAAAGCTGAATTTCCGCGACGCACACGTTCCGGCGCCGACGGCCGGCACAATACAATCGCGGGTCGCACGGACGGGACAGTACATGCAAATCGGTGCGACGGTCGCGACGATGGTGCGCCGTGATCCATTGCTGCTCAGGTTCTCCGTTCCGGTGCAAGACGCCACGAAGCTGACTCGCGGTCTGAGCGTGTCGTTTGCGGTGGCTGGCGCATCAGATTCACTGCGCGCGACGATCATGGCCGTGTCAGAATCGGCCGATCCACAAACGCGCATGGTCGAAGTGACGGCCGAAGTGACCGTCGAATCGGCGGCCGAGTTACAACCGGGAGTGTTCGCGGAAGTAACTGTTCTATTGGGAGAGTCGAATGACCTGCCGGTGATTCCGCAGGTGAGCATTCGACCGAGCGAACGCGGGTTCTTGGGATTTGTTGTCGAAGACACAGTGGCACACGAGCGCGTCCTAAAACTCGGTTTGCAGACATTTGACGGGCGAGTTGAAGTACAAGAGGGATTGCGCGCCGGCGAGCAGCTCGTGGTGCGCGGCGCGGAAGCGCTTAGTCAAGGCGCGCGCGTGCGCATTGTCAGTGCCGCGAAGCCCGCGCCCGGCGACAGCGGGAGCGCAAGCCGATGAACATCACTGAAGTCTGCGTTCGCAAGCCGGTCTTCGCATGGATGCTCATGGCGGGCACTGTGCTGTTTGGCCTGATTGCGTTGACGCGCATTGGCATTAGTCAATTCCCGGACGTGGATTTCCCGACGATTACCGTCAACGCCACATGGGAGGGCGCAGCACCCGAGGTGATGGAGCATGACGTCGTCGAGATTATTGAGGAGGCCGTTGCCCAGGTTGAAGGTGTGCGCGGGATCACGTCGAGTGCGCGGCAAGGCAGCGCCAATGTAACGGTGGAAATGGATCTCTCGCGGGATGTGGATCTGGCTTTGCAGGACGTACAGACGAAAGTCGCGCAGGCCGCACGGCGACTACCCGTAGATATTGATCCTCCGACAGTATCCAAGTCAAATCCCGAAGACAATCCGATCATGTGGATCGGATTGTCCGGACCGTATCCGAAACAGGTGTTGTCGGACATCGCACGCTATCAGATTCGGGACAAGCTGCAAACAATCCCGGGCGTGGGCGAGATCACTCTTGGCGGTTGGCTTGATCGCAATATTCGCATTTGGGTGGATGCAGCGAAGCTTGACGCGTATGGACTGACCGTTTCGGATCTGGTGAACGCCTTGCGCCGAGAACATGTCGAACTTCCGGCCGGACGCCTCGAAAACAGCGGACGCGAAGTCAGCGTTCGCATTATGGGGGAAGCGATTGACCTCGAGACATTCAAGAACATCGTCGTGCGTGATACGCCGCAGGCCGAAGTGCATTTGAGCGATGTGGCCGTGGTGGAAGACGGGTTTGAAGATGTGCGGCGCATTACCCGCGTGAACGGCAGCCCGGCGATGGGCATGGGTATCCGCAAGCAGCGCGGCTCGAACGCCGTGGCTGTGGCGGCGGCGGTCAAGGCTGCCATGGCGGATATCAGCAAGACGTTGCCCGAGGGCATGGAACTGGGCATCAATTTTGACTCGACCGTGTTTATCGAAGAATCGGTACACGAAATCGAGCTTGAACTGGTGCTATCTATCTTGCTGACTGCGTTGGTCTGTTGGCTGTTTCTTGGCTCGTTCTCTAACGCGATCAACGTGATTCTCGCAATCCCAATGTCCTTGTTGGGAACAATTGCGGTCATCTATTTTCTCGGATTCACGCTCAACACATTCACCCTGCTGGGGCTTGCGCTGGCGGTAGGCATTGTGGTTGACGACGCCATCATGGTGCTTGAGAATATTGTGCGGCACGCGGAGATGGGCAAAGACCGCGTGACGGCGGCACTTGAGGGAACGAAAGAGATTACCTTCCCGGCGTTTGCCGCGACGCTGGCCGTGGTCGCGATCTTTGTTCCCGTGGTGTTCATGGATGGCGTTGTGGGACGGTTCTTCCTCCAATTCGGCGTGACATTGTGCGTAGCAATCTTGTTGTCGTACGTTGAAGCCGTGACGTTAGCGCCGGCGCGGTGCGCGCAGATTCTGGATATCTCGCGCGAAAATCGCAGTCGGATCGGCGCATGGGCTGATCGCGTGTTTGGAATGTCAGAACGCACATACGCGCGCTGGCTGGGGAAGGCCCTGAAGCGACCGGGGTTGATTTTGTCGAGCGCGCTGGTCATTTTCCTCGGATCAATGATCGTGCTCAAGCTCCTGCCGAGCGAGTTCGTGCCGTCGCAGGACCAAAGCCGCCTGATGATCCGCGTGCAGACGGCGGTGAGTTCGAGCGTAACGGAAACGGACAATCTCTTTCGACAGGTTGAAGCAAAGATTGAGACTTATCCGGAAATTACGCGTTCATTCGTGCTGGTCGGAGGATTTGGTGGCGGTGGTCAAAGCGGCGGAATTCTGTTCGTAACCTTGTTGCCGCCAGGGGAGCGCGGTAAATCCCAAGCGGAGATCGCTGCGGTACTAAGAAAAGACCTGAACGGCATACCCGGCGTGCGGGCCGTCGTACAAGACTTGTCGCAATCGGGATTCACGGCGCAACGCGGCTTTCCCGTTGAGTTTTCACTGTTAGGGCCGGACTGGAAGTCGCTGGAGTCCTTGAGCGGCGATGTTACCAAGAAGCTGTCCGAGAGCGGACTTGTTGTAGACGTGGACACCGACTATCGTATCGGCGTACCGGAACTTCGCGTCGAGCCGGATCGAGCGCGCTGCGCAGACCTCGGGATTTCCGTCGAGGATGTGGCGACAGCAATCAATTCTCTGGTTGGCGGCGAACGGGTCGGGAAATACAGCGCGGGTGGACGCCGCATTGACGTGCGCATGCGCTTGATGGCCGAGCAGCGCCGAAGCATGCAGGATATCTCGCGCCTGCGGGTGCGGAGCCGCAATGGCGAGCTGGTGCCGCTGTCGTCGTTGACAAAGTTTGAAGAATTGCCCGCGCTGCAAGCGATCACGCGCAAAGACCGCGAGCGGGCGATCACCGTATTTGCCAACGTGGCACCCGGACATTCGCAGCAGGAGGCGATTCAATACGTCGAAGCGCTGTCAAACGATTTGCCAACGGGCTATCGCACGAGTCTCAGCGGCTCAAGTGTGGCCTTTAAAGAGTCGTTTGCCGGACTATTGTTCGCTCTCGCGATGGGCATTCTGGTTGCCTACATGGTATTGGCGTCGCAATTCAATTCGTTTTCTCACCCAATCACGATTCTGACGATCCTTCCGCTCTCTGTAGTCGGCGCGGCGGCGGCATTGCTGATTACGGGCAAGACTTTGAACATCTTCAGCATGATCGGTCTACTCTTGCTGATGGGCATCGTGAAGAAGAACTCGATCATTCTTGTGGATTACGCCAATCAGCGGCGCGGAGACGGAGCGAGCGCGGCCGAAGCGATGAAACAGGCGGGGCCAATACGACTGCGGCCGATTCTAATGACGTCAATTGCTACGATGATGGCGGCAGTGCCGCCTGCACTGGGCTTAGGGGCAGGCACGGAAATACGCACGCCGATGGCGATCGCTGTGATCGGCGGTGTGCTCGTCTCGACGGCTTTGAGCCTGTATGTTGTCCCTTCTTTCTATGTGAAACTGGAAGGGTGGCTGTCTGCGGTGCGGCGATCGATCGGCCGGGCAGAGAAGGAACCCGGGCCTGTTGCGGGAGACGCGGCAGAGCGGCTGTAGAGGAGTGGGTTGGGCCGGGTGCCGATACGAGCCTGTGGTTTTTCACAGGCTCGTTGCGTATACTAAGGGCACCCTCACGGGTTTCGATCTTGCCTGCTTGGCGCACTGTGCGCATAGCGTTCGCAGTCGTGTGAATGACTGGCGCATTTTCATGGATACCCAGGTATCCAACTGCATGTCCATACACCACTAAGGCAAGGCGCGGAACTTGCTATCTTATTGGGGGCCAAAACCCTGTCGTGCTAAGGTGGGTCCCTTCCCTTTCCAGACAGTGTGATTTGTACTGCTTTACAGACCCAGGAGCAGCCTGGAGTGCCGGCAATCTTCCAACCGATAATTCTCAGTGATTTCTCGATACACCCGGAGTTTAACATGAAATTTGGAATCTCGGGCCGAGGGCTTACCCTCGCCCTGCTGTGCCTGTTGTGTATGCAAACCGCGTTCGCATCCGGTGAGTACACCGTCAGGCTGTGGTCACGCGAATTCAATCCCGCGGAAGACCTTAGCGCACTTTCCACGCTGTCCGTCGAGGCAAGCGTCGAAAGCCCTGTCCACTGCCTATTGCAGCTTTACACCGATCCTGATGATGCGACGCGCAATTCGCTGCAAGGCGCCGGCATCAAGCTGCTCGAACCGTTGGGCGGAAATGCCTGGCTGGCGAGCCTTTCGAATGACATCACGACAGCCTCGGCGTCGTCTTTGGGTTTACGTTGGGCAGGCGAATTGACCGTGGCTGACAAGATGCACAGCCGTGTCGTTAACCGCGAGTTTGAACCCTGGACACATTTCGAGAACGAGATGGAATTGGTGTTCGTGCGCCTGCACGCGGATGTCGCGGGCAACGCCGCCAAGGAGATCGCGGCGCGCTATGGCGCGGAAATGGGTGACTATATTGAAATCATCAACACGTGGGTAATGGCGGTTCATCCGGATCAGTTTGAAGCCATGGCAAGCGAAGACGAAGTGGCCTGGATGGACTTGATGTCACCACCGATGACGGGTGTAAATGATGCGGCGCGGACGCGCGTTGGCGCCGAAACCGTGCAGGCGGCACCTTACAATTTGAACGGCAGCGGCATCAGCGTACTCGTCTATGACGCAGGCATGGTGGACGCGGCACATACCGATTTTTCGGGGCGTTTGACCTTGGGTGAAGCCGGATCAACGGTAGACCACCCGACGCACGTGGCCGGTTCGGTAGGCGGCAGCGGCGCATTATCCGGCGGCCTGTATCGCGGGATGGCACCTGCCTGCAATATTATCTCGATGCAGTATGAGTCGTGCACGCCGAACTGCCTCTACAATAGTCCGCAGGATATTCAGGCAAACTACACCACGGCGCGCAACAGCTACTCGGCTGACCTTGCCACGAACTCCATCGGCGCGAATATCGCGTGGAATGGCTACTCGTGCACGTGGGAAGGCGATTACGAGAGCGTGTCGCAGTTGTTGGACAATATCGTGCGCGGCAGTTTGGGCAGTCCGTTTATCGTGCTGTTCGCGGCCGGCAACGAGCGCGGCGGCGCATGCGGCAGCACCTACAATACGATGGGTGTTCCCGCGAATGCAAAGAACATCATTTCGGTTGGTGCTTCCACGGATGCGGACGGCATGACGACCTTCTCGTCGTGGGGTCCGACGGACGACGGGCGGATCAAGCCCGATGTCTGCGCACCCGGCCTCAATATTCACTCAACACTACCGGGCAATACGTACGGTGACATGAGCGGCACTTCGATGGCCACGCCGATTACGTCGGGCTGTGTGGCGCTGATTCTGCAACAGATGGGTATCTCCTATCCCGGTCTCACACCGCTACCGTCCACGATCAAGGCGCTGCTCATCAATACCGCGCAGGATCTTGGCAATGTTGGCCCCGACTACGTCTACGGTTTCGGCCGCATCAACGTGCAAGCGGCGGTGGATGCGACGATGGAAGGCGGATTCCTGGAGGGCAGTTTGTCCACCGGTCAGACGATGACGCATACGTTCACGGTGCCGGCAGGTACGCCGTCCCTGCGGGTATCGCTGTCGTGGATGGACCCGGCGGCAACTCCGCTGGCAAACCCCACTCTGATCAATGACCTGAATGTGACACTGACCTCGCCGAGCGCGACGGTGTACCTACCGTTCACGCTGACTCCGGCCAGCCCCGCAACTCCCGCGGGAACAGGTGTTGACCACATCAACAACAGCGAGCAGATCGTGGTGGCGAGCCCGGCTGCGGGAACGTGGACGATCACGGTGAATTCGACGACGTTGCCGAGCGGCCCGCAGTCCTACTCACTGGCTTGCTCCGAGAGCATCTTAGGTGGTTATGGCCACGTAGCCGGCGTCGTAACGGACCAAAACACGTTGGCTCCGCTCGCCGGAGTGATCATCCGTAATTTGGCCGGCGCACAAGTGGACACCACGAACGCCAGCGGCGCTTACGATCTGCTGTTGCCGGTCGGCGCGGTGACGCTCGAGTTCAGCAAGTTTGGCTACACGACCTCGAACGAGGGTACTACCGTTATAGACGGAAGTACGGTGACGCTAAACAAGTCATTGGTCTCTGTCCCCAGTGCCGACCTCACGGGTTTCGTGTACAATCCGGCGGCCGCACCTGTTCCGGGCGCGCAGGTTAGTGTAGTTGGCTTTCCGGTGACTCCGGCGACCACAAATGGCTTGGGTGCTTACACACTTAGCCTTCCTATCGGCACGACCTACACGGTCCGCGCGGATGCCACTGGATATGGCGGCGATCAGGATGTAATCGTGTTTGGCGGCGCTATGTCGCATGATTTTAACCTGGCCGTTTTGTCCAACGAAGATTGGGAAACTGGCAACTTCACGCGCTTCCCCTGGACGCAAAGCGGCACTGCACCGTGGACCATCGTTAGCACGGGGCAGCATGCCGGCCTATATTGCGCGAAGTCAGGGGTGATTTCAAACAGTCAGGAATCCAATCTGTCCGTGACCCAAACCGTATTGGTCAGCGGTCCGATTTCGTTCTATTACAAGGTTTCGTCGGAAGCCACCTATGACTTCCTGCGATTTCTGATTGACGGCGTCGAACAGGCATCCTGGTCGGGTGAAGTTGGCTGGGCCCAGGCAAGCTACAACGTAACGGCTGGCGTCCACACATTCATGTGGAAGTACACGAAGGACGTTTCACTCGTGTCCGGCAGCGACGCCGCGTGGGTTGACGACATCGTCTTCCCGACCTTGCAGCCGCCAGCGGAATTTGTCTTGTCCGGCGCGGGAGTTTCGCCCGTTAGCGGCAGCGAGGCTACTCTGTTCACGTATTCGATTCTCTACACCAGCGCCACCAATGTCGCGCCGCTCTCGGCAAATGTGGTGGTGGACGGCTTGCCCTACGCGCTAACGACGCTCGATTTCAGCTACAGCGATGGTTCGGTGTTTTCGTTTGACACGACGCTTGTGACCGGCGCTCATGACTGCTACTTCGAGTTTACGGGCCCGACAACGTCCGTGCGCGTGCCGGAAACCGGCGTGCTGAATATCCCGACCGTGTGGGACTACCAGCAGTGCTATGACTTTGAAGCGAGCACGCAGGGTTGGACACTATCCTACACGGGCGACAACGCTACTGTAGGACTGTGGGAACGCTCGGATCCGGTGGCGACTTTCAACGGCGCGAACATCGTGCAGACGGGCGACGACCATACGTCTGCGCCGGGCATCTACTGCCTGTGCACAGACGGTCGTCAAGGCTCAACGCATAACACCTACGATGTAGACGGCGGCCGCACGACGATTGTGTCGCCCACTTGGGATCTATCGGGCTATGAATCGGCAGCTCTGGACATCTGGTCGTGGTACTCGAACGATCTCGGCAACAATCCCGGGACCGACTCGATTCATATCTGGGCATCGTCGGACAATGGTACGACGTGGACGACCCTGCTTTACACGAACGACGACTGGGAATTCTGGAAAGAAGATCAGTTCCAACTCGAAAACTACGTCGCGTTGACATCGCAGGTAAAGGTGCGCATCAGCGTGGCCGACCTTGGCGGCGGTTCAACGATTGAAGCTGCGGTTGATGACATCTGCCTGTTCGCCCTGAGCCCGCAAACCGTGGGGCCTGTGGACTCCTTGGTTGTATTGGCGGAAGGTCTGGACATGCATCTGTTCTGGACGGCCGCGGAGAACGCAACATCGTATCGCGTTGAAAAGGCCGCCGCGGTAGATGGCGTGTATACGCTTCTGGCCACGGTGCCGGCGCCGACGCTTGAGTACATTGACGCGAACGCCGCAGCGACGGCCAGTGAGTCCGTGTATCACATTGTTGCCGTTCGCTAATTGACCACGAACTGACTGGGAAGACTACGGGCGCGCCATTTGGCGCGCCCGTAGCGTTGACGGCAAGACAAAGGGCTTACCAGAATGTGGTAAGCCCTTTGACGTTTATCCGGCGCGGAGCGACGATGCGGAAACTGAGGACTATTACTTGATGAGCATAATCTTCTGCGTCGCTTTGAAATCGCCGACTGCAATGTGCGCAAAGTAGATGCCGGAAGGTAAATCTCCGGCCGCAAAGTCTAATTTGTGCAAACCGGGCGCATAGGATTTCTCTGTCAAGACCGTGACGATCCGCCCGGCAATGTCGAATACAGAGAGTGTCACCCACGCCGTGGACGGGACTGTGAACTCCAGCACCGTAGTAGCGTTGAATGGATTGGGATAAGCCGTAAGCGAAAAACTCGCGGGCAAGATGGCCGGAGCATTATGGGCATTGAGCACTTGCACCATGACCGGTATAATATCTGATTCGCCCGGACATGAGTTCGTTCGCACGACGAGTTGTCCATCGAACTCATAACGGCTATCGTTGGTCGTATCCGGCGCGACAAGAACTTGAAAGACCGTTGAGTCGCCCGCCGCGATCAATGCCGTGTCCGGCACCACACTCAACCATGTTCCCGGAGGGTTGATTGCCTGAGCGGTGATACCCACTTCCATGGCGCCTGCGCCGGAATTCGCGATGACGAGTGGTATTGACGTCACCGCTTCGTTTTGGACCATCGCATTGAGTGACGTCATTTCATTGAAATACTGCGGGCGGAGAACGTCGAAATCCGCATGTGCGATGGAATCCGGTTCAACGACAACACCGTGCAAAGTATCCCGCGAAAAACATGCGCCTGACACCCCGACATCATATGTGCCATTGGCGACGCGAATCTTGTACGCACCATTCGAGTCCGTCACGGCATGCTGATTTGCGCCGATGATTGAAACAATCGCACCCATCACAGGGCCACCGCTTGCGGCGTCCATGACGAATCCGGAGATCTCAGAGAAGATCAGGCGCAGAACATATCCCTTGCGGGTATTGGACTCGCTGACTTGTCCATACGCCAGTAGACCACCGCTCGGTACCTCGATTGCGCCATAAAGCCCACTCGCGGCCGGACCATGCGCCCACTCCCAAACAACATCGCCGCGGGAGTCAATTGCAAAAACCCAACAGAGGCGGCTGTTCCAACTGATTCCCGACCAGCCCGTTAGAATGGCGCCGCCAGTACGCCGGGCGAGTATTCCACGAATCTGATCTTCAGCTCCGCCATGCGAGTAGCTACGCACGAACAGTGAATCACCGAATTCGCCGGCCTTCGCCAAATAGGCGAGGTTGTTACTGCCGGAAGTTGTTTTTCCACCCCAATAAATGACACTGTCACCGTCAGACAGATCGTAACAGTTGTCCGGCCCAGCAGTGCCGTCGAACGCGGACGACAACAGAGTGCCCACGGAGTCTGTGTGCACGAGCCAGAGATCGAAGTCCCCTGCACCATTGCTTTTGGATGACCCGCCGACGATCAGAGTTCGATCATGCCGTTCCGTGATGCGGTACCCGATATCCACATTGCTGCCGCCAATACTCCTCGTCCACAAGGTGTCAAGACCGGTGTCGCAGAAGAGTAACAACAGATCGGAGTGTATCCCTCCGGTGCCGAGTCCCGCGCCGACGACGGCAAGATTGCCGTTGCGCAGGAGAGCTACATCATTAGCAACGGTTGCACCGCCTGTACCATACACGCGGCTCCAAAGGCTGTCGCCTTCTGAGCTGATAGCCATGAGCAGCAGGTCATTGCCGCTGCTGCCCGCGGCCACGACATCTCCGTTTGGCAGTTCAACACACGAATTGGCGATCATGCGCGCAGAACCGCGAAACGTGCGTGTCCACTGCACATCGCCACCGCTACTGATCCGAGCAATGAGTAGTCGTGAATTCGTCAGGCCGGGATTCGTTTCGCCCACGACGATAAAATCGGCGCTGGAATGCGTCATTGCGTCGTAGATCGCGGGATTGCCGACGGTAGTGATCCTGGCGGACCACAACGTGTCCGGCACCGCGAAGGCCGAGATCGCCGAAATACTCAGAAGTACGAAAAGTGTTGCAGGCCTAAGCCAACGCACAATAGTCCTCGTAACGAGTCCGTGGTGAATCACTCTGCACCGCACTCGCGGCGGTAGATGATCCGTGGTATATACTCATGAGGCGGCGGCCAGAGTCTTGCGCTCTGACCGCCGCTCATTTCACCAATGCATGCTGCTCTCAGAGCAGCGCGTAGTACAGGAGCGCTAACATCGCCAGCAGGACTATTCCTGCGTCGTCCAGGCCCTCTTGCCAAGGCCTTGGAACGACGCCAGGCAAACTGCTCGCGACCGATAATTGCAACTATGGCGTATCCGTGCAGTGACCGGTAACGATGTAGAACATCATACTGTTGCCAGCGGCAGGCTCACTGTAGTACAGATGGTCGTCAGCGACCACCGGCACGATATTATCGGCGACAATCGTCCAACTTAGGTCATCGAACGGCATCCAGTTGGTGTTGGCCCAGATCCGATAGGTGCCGCGCGCAGCGGACGCGGCGTCGGTTGACCACCGGAGTTCTATATTGTCACCCTCGACCATCGCGGTGAGATCGTCCGGAGCGTCAGGCGGCGTGCAGTGCAAGGGACCGTTGTCGTAAACCGTGAGCGTGTAGGCGCCAACTTGCGCGCCATACTTGGCCACCCGAATCAAGAACAGCCCCGGCCCCATATTCGCGGCAACATAGGACCTTGATTCGCCAGGATGCTGTTCGGGAACGTCCCACGAAGGCAGCGGTACAAAGTTGGCATCATCGTCGTTGCACAGGAGCGCAGGACTCACGCAACACTGGCCCTGGCCCTCATAGACGGAAATGTGCATGTCGCTCGTGCCGAGCGCCAGCGCGATCTTTCGAGTTTCGCTTAAGTCCAGCGAATAGAACACGTCGCCGCCCGAAGAACTGTAAGTGAAGCCACCCTCGTCACACGCGTCCGTGCAACTTGCTGCGGCATTCATCGTGGTTCCGGATACGGTAACGGATCCATTGGGAACAAGTGTTAGAGGCGCAGCCGCCGCACACTCATCATTGTCAGGCGGAAGACTGGAAACGGCATTGACATGAATGGTGTATTCGCCGATGCTATTGGGGTCGTACATCGTAACTGAGATGTACCATGTCCCGGCCGGTACGCTGCGCCAGAGACCTGTCATCGCTGTGATCGGTGAACAGAAGCCCCAGTCCACGGCCTCCAGCATGATGCGGTCGCCACACGGACAGCCGTCATAAATCCACGGATTGAAGCTGTGAAAATTCTGGGTGCCGCAATAGTCAATCTGAATGTCCTGCGTTTCCGTGGTTGTGAAGACGTGCCACACCTGCGGGTCGCCCTCCTGCGGGCAGTCGTTCGTGGCATTGACGTTGGTGCCCGTGAATGTCGCAGGCAGCGTCGCCGGCACACCGGCATTTTCACAATGGTCATTCGGCGGATAGATCGGACAGGGATCAGCGCAGGTCAGCAGCGCATCCCAATAACCACCCAGAATATCGCACTCGGGCTCCGTGTACATCGAACAAATGCCGGCGTAGCAGCAGCGGCCCGTGGGTAGTTCACAGGTAACCAGATCGAATGATACGCGATATTCAAACGGCTCAGTGTCCGGAGACGACAGAGCGCCGCCGCGCGTGATACGAATGTAATAGTCGCCGGGCGCAAGGCATGTGGTCGTCATTGACCGCGAGCCGCAAGGCGTCGTCTGAATGCCATTTTGCAGGGGGATCGTTCCGCACGGTGCTTCGAGCAAGGCAGCTTGCAGCGACGTCTCACCGACGTAGGTAACCGTCAGCTCAGCCGGCATCGCGAGTGACAAGCGGTACCAGTCCGTGTCGGCGCGCAATGAACCTGAAATCGAGTCCGTATAGGCAAATGTCCGGCCGTGAACCGTCTGGCCGCCCGCGACATCGTGAAACTGCGGCGCAAACGGAGTGTCGTTGTTGCAGCCGCCATCGGGATCGTTGATCGAGAACGTACCGGGCAGCGGGAACGCCTCGGCCACTTCTTCAACATCACCCGGCTGACTGACCAGGTCGCACGGCCCACAGGTCTGAATCAACAGATCGTAGGAGTAGCAAGGGTGGAGCCAAGTTCCATTGTCAATCATGACATAGTACGTACCTGCGGCAAGCGAGTTGCAGTCCAGCACAAGCGGAATTGACTCGACGATCGTCCAACTGCTGGCCGATGCAATGCATGTCCAATCCGGCGGACAATGGTCGCTGAGTAGGATTCCGGGCATAACCCATTCCTGCGGCGGAGTGTCGGACAGATGCGCGTTGAGGATAATCTCGACGGACGTCTGCGTCGTTAGCGTGAACGAGTAGATAACGTCCGGGCCTTCATCCTGATTGCTCAGGCACGTGGATCCGGAGTAGTTGTTCGAGTAGACGCAGTTCGTTTCATTTACGACACTGAATGGAAGATCCGCGACGACGATCGGGTTGTCACAGTTATCGCCTTGGGGTGCCGGCGCCAGTTCTTCAATGTAGAACGCATAGTCGCCGAAGTCACCGTTCCAGCCGTCGATTACGAAGTAATGCGTTGTTCCGCCCACAAGAGTCACGCGGGCGATCACCGATGACGGCCAGCAGGGCCCGTCGTCGTTGCAGGCAATGGGTACGCCGCCGCAATTATCCGCATAGACCGACAGCTTTGTGTCATACGACGATCCACACATGCTGACGTAATAGTCGCCGGTGGTCGCAGGCGTATAGGAGTAGACAACATCAGGTCCCGCGCCGCTGCCGTCGCATTCAGGGATTTCATCCTGATAACCGAATGTGCTGCCAAAATCCGTGTATGGCACGAAGTCAATCGGTGTCGAGGTCGTGCAATCTTCACCACCCTGATCCAGGCTGCCGCGGCGAACCGCGGGCGGACGTAGCTGTGCGACTCGACTGAGCAGCGCTGGCGCAGGTGCCGCGCCCGCAGTCTTGGCCGCTTGGAACTCGTGGTACAATCCCTGAAGCTCCCGCTGCTCAGCGATCACCTTGGTGATGGCCGGGTCAGTTGACGTTGCCGAGGCACTATTTGGCTCGGCATCGCGCACGTAGGTTACAGTCGCCGATTTGCCATGTGTCGTTTGACTTATGACGGTCGAGGCAGCGAATACCGCCACGACGCTAAGCAGCGCGGCGAGTCCCACAAATAGTCTCATTCGATTCTTCATGTCACGTTCCTTCTTGTATGTTCCTTCTGGCAAGTCCACGGCCTAAATCAGGTACTTGCCGAGCATCGCTAGCGACATATCCTCTTCCATCCTCCATCGCCAATGCCGAACCGGTCCTGTGCACAGGTGCCGCACAATTTGAGGAGTTACTTCGCACCGTTTGCATCCGATGCGGCGGGGTAGTACTCACCTTGTCCAATAAGCTACACAATCGCGCACAGATAAGCAATGCAGATTAGCCAGTCTAAATAGAAAGTTGCACCTCTCCGGACACAATGACAATATTGCATTTATAACTTGATTGATTTTATCAACTATGAAACAAGCGGTCCAAGGTTGCGAGCGCGATTTTCAGGCCTTGGATTGCGGCGAAGACGATGTAATCATCCCTGCGCCGGTTTGCTATTGGCACGCACAAAATGCGGCATGTCAAACGGGATTTCCAATGAGAGTTCGACATAGCCACGATACTCCGCGTTTTCGTACCACGGCATCTGGTAGATCAATTTCTTCACACCGTTCTTCTCGATCGTATAAATGTTCGTCGTCCGTTCAACGAGCATGTCCGCCAGTTGAGACCTGGATGGCTCCGGGTGGCAATCCAGCACGTTTGTGCCGATCAACGCGCCGCCGCCGTCGGCAGCAAATGTCGCCTTGGACTTCTCATTCATCTCCAGTATCATTCCATTGCTATCACAGACCGTGATTGAAATCGGCAATTCGGCGGCCCAACGCTGTTCTGTCATGTTTGTACCCGGTAATGACCTGATCTTGTGGGATTACCACCAGACCTGCTGATTATTTTCGTAAGTGAAGATGCGTTCTTCGCGATCTGAATCCGCGGCCGTCAGCCAATAGATCGCGGCGCTGGGCACATTGTCGAATACGATCGGTTTGTCGTCGGCGGCGACGGTTCCCAGCGTTTGCCAACCGTCGCGCCAGAACTTCAACTCGTAAACGACATCCGGCAAGAAGTTGGTTTTTCGGATGCCATCCGTGGACATTTCGAGAGTCGTTTTCGTAGTCGCGGTCAACTCCATGCGTATCAGATTGGTTGTGTCCGCGATGGTCGGATGCACTGATCCGTCTTCAGCCAGAATAAACGGCGCGCCGACGGGCACGATTTTTCCGTCGCTGAAGCAGGCCGGAAGATAGGCAATACCGACTCCCATGTCAGAAAAGACCGCCGCACCATTTTGCAAACGACTCCAGTGAATCGCTTTCCATTCTCCGGAGTTGAATACGCACAAGTAGCCGATCGTGATCGAGTCCGGCGCCGCAAAGTCTAATGTCACATCACGAACGGTCGTGTAATCGCGCGTTACATCCGTGTAGCTCTTGGAAGAGAGATACTTGGGCAAGTCTTCCGGGATCGCCACCTGGAAGGCCAGATTGTCACGCTGCACCGAATATGTCTTGCGATAGACTTTGGCGAGCTTGTTGGCAAGCTGGTAAGAACCCGGATTGGCTTCCGCGCCCATAAACGGTATCACCTTGCCGTCCGCTGTTACTATTGCGTTCCAAGCATGGTTGTTCCCTGAGTTGGCCCAGTAGGGCGTATAGTCGCTGGTCACCGCCAAGCCATTCGCACGCATCGCATAGATCGTGAGATTAGTCATGTCCTCGCAGCGGCCCAACGTCGTCGAACGCATGTCGGCTAATCCTTGATCCGTAGGATGGTAATAGAAGCGCGGGTCAAAATGAAACCACGACATCAGATCACGATTGATCAGACTCGCGGCCTCAATCGGATCGGCCGGATCCGCCATGAGATTGAAAGCGCTGTCATAGCGACTTGCAAAGAACTCGCGCCACAACTCGAGCGGCTCATTGCTCCCGCGATAGGGCAGAATGTATTCACAGAACTCCGCGAAGCTGAAATCCCGCGCCCAAGGCCGCGACCGCCACGCTGCCATGGCGCGGTCCACATGGTCTATTACGAATTCCGCGGTAATCACGGAGTCATCCATGGTCACGGCGCGCTTCTGGAAATCAAGCGTTCCGCGTGTATTTTCGAGAGTCTTGAAGGAAGATTCCAGATCCGCAAACGTCGCATAGTCGAGCACATCAAAAGCCACAACGGTCCCGGCTGTGTCCGCTAAATCGAAGGTCATGTAGCTATGTCCTTCCATATTCTCAAACAGAAACGTCGCGGCCTTCCTTTTGAGCGAATCATCCGCTTCCGAGTAGTGGTTCAACACCTGATTGAGCACCGGATGCAGCGAAGCTGTCGTTGCGGCGGTTAGCGGAATCAGCACCGCCAGCCACAGAAGCGTGATGTTCCAATGCATGCCTGTTCCGCGATGATTCCCTAAAGCGTTCATTGCATTTACCTCTTTTACTCCATGCGACGGGAAGCTATGCCGTAAGCTTACGATAGAGTGAACGGCGCGGGCGATCGTAGTTCGCCCCCAATTCAGTCCGGCGCTGCTGTTCGTACGCTTCAAAATTGCCTTCAAACCAACGTGCCACTCCGTTGCCTTCGAACGCCAGAATATGCGTGCAAATGCGGTCCAGGAAGAACCGGTCATGACTAATCACCATGACGCAGCCGCTGAAGTCCAACAGCGCGTTCTCCAGCATACGCAGCGTCGTGATATCAAGATCATTGCTCGGTTCGTCAAGAATCAGGAAATTGCCCCCCTTGCGTAGAAGCCTCGCCAAGTGCACGCGATTGCGTTCGCCGCCGGAGAGATTTCCGACGAGCTTCTGCTGATCACCTCCGCGAAAATTGAACTTCGACACGTAAGCACGCGACGAGATTTCCTTGGTGCCCATCATGATTGTGTCGCTGCCGTCAGTAATCTCCTCAAACACCGTTTTCTTGTCGTCAAGATTGTCCCGCATCTGATCCACGTACGAAAGCACGACAGACGGACCTAAGCGTATGGTGCCCGAATCAGGCTGCTGCTCCCCGGTAATCATGCGAAACAGCGTTGATTTACCCGCACCATTGGGTCCGATCACGCCCGTAATGCTGCCCGGCGGAATGAACAGATTCATGCGGTCAATCAGGAGGTTGTCGCCAAAGCTCTTGGTGACTTTCTCGATTTCGAGGACCACATCTCCCAGGTGTGGTCCCGGCGCAATTTGAATGTCCATGTTCTGATTGCTGACTTCAAACACTTCTTTGGAGCGCTTCTCGTACTCCGCAACGTGCTTGTGGCTCTCCGCGAGGCGATCGCGCTGACTAAGTTTGATCCACGCCAGTTCGCGCTTCAATGACGCCAATTTCGCCGACGGCTTCTTGTCGCCGACGTCCATCTGCGCGATCTTCTGTTCGAGCCATGACGAGTAGTTACCTTCCCATGGTATACCCTTGCCCGCGTCCAGCTCCAGAATCCACTTGGTGATATTGTCGAGGAAATAGCGATCGTGGGTGGATATTATCACCGTACCTTCGAATTCACGCAGTTGCTTTTCGAGCCATAACACCGTTTCTGCGTCGAGATGGTTGGTCGGTTCGTCAAGAAGGAGAATATCCGGCTTTTCGATTAGCGCTTTGCAAAGCGCCACGCGCCGACGTTCCCCGCCGGAAATCTGTGATACCAGTAGATCACCGTCCGGCAGGAACAAGGCGTCTGATGCCACTTCCACCTGGTGTTCAAGATTCCAACCATCCACTTTGTCAATTTCGTCTTGCAGCTTCTGCATGCGATCGAGCGCCTTTTCCATGGCATCGCCGTCCATGCTGGCCATGTCCTCGGCGAGTTTATTGTACTTCTCGATCAAGTTCAAAGTCGGACCGAATGCCATTTCGACGTTTTCCCGCACAGTCTTGTCCAAGTCCAGCACAGGCTCCTGAGCAACCAAAACGGCGCGCACTCCTTTGGCTGGTTCAGCGGAGCCTTGAAACTCTCTGTCCAACCCGGCCATGATGCGCAGGAGTGTGGACTTGCCCGATCCATTGTCGCCGACTAACCCGATCTTGGCGCCCGGATAGAAGGCCAAATTTATGTCGTCAAGGACTTTCTCACTGCCATACAGTTTGACGAGATTCTGCATGACAAATATGTACTGTGGTGCCATTACTCTCTTGTGGTTCGTGACGTGACGCTCTGCTTGTTTAACATAGAATATATCGCTTCTTGGGATTTATTGCTCACCGGTGAGCGCGGCACCGCCGGGCCATATCGAACTCTATAGAAATCAGTATATTAGCGGATTGCAGTTCGGCGGCCCCGCACTCGCCCGTCGCCTTGCTGACTCGCCAGCAATCCAGGCTGTAAAACGCTTCGGGCGCAATGTGCTGCGCGGTGCCAACGGGGAGCAATTGTGGAATGCCCGGACCCGGCCATATGACGACCTGATCGCCCCAGACTGATTCTTCGGCAACAACGGTTAGCGCGGCACGAAATGGCCGCCAACACACGATGACACCGAGGGAAATACTTTTAGCCAGCGGTTCTTTTTAACCGCGCTTGAGCATTGACGACCCTATTCAAATCCAATGCCTGCCTGATCAAGCAGATATTTGTGTTTGTGAAATGCGGAAAATACTGTGTCTTCCTTGGAGCATGAAAGGGAAAGAATGTCCACAACAACTACTGGTGAAGCACTCGGGTCATGCTTACTTCGCGACGTTTCTGGGCAAATTATGAACACTTTTTCCAAAAGCGAGATTCGAGAACTTCGGCGGATACTCATGCGATAGTCGGCACGCGAGTTGCCAAAGGAGTGAACAAGCCGTGAATGTTCATGAAAAGGAGTACACAATGCTGGGGTTTGGAGTATTGTCACACCGTACCAAGATTGTCGTCATCGGTTTGACGTTGACATGTTCTTTGATGTTAATACTGTTTTCAGTCTATTACTTTCAGTCATCAAGTCAACTGCGCGCTATGTATGTGGACAAAGCGCGGGCGATTTGTGTTGCGACTGAAGCAGCCAACGCCATGCTGGCCGAAAACGCCAGTGCGGATGATCACTGGGCGATGGCACGCAAAATGGCTAGCGAAGGAGGTTATCAATTTATGACTCCTGTCGCGGAACCGGAGAACAAGGAAAACAAAGCCAATGCCAAGCAAAGCGAAATTTTGCAGCGCATCGTGGCGAACAACTTGGCCGAGCATGTCGAAATCGATGATGAAGACGGCCATCTCTGCTATTTTCGGCCGATTCATCTTGAAAAAAGCTGTCTCGACTGCCATACTTCCAATCAAAAGGTAGGCGGCAAACCGATTCACGGTGCCATTGAGATCCGCCAGTCATTGGACCCTAAGCAAGCAGCATTGGCTAAAATGCGACTGAACGGTATTCTTACATTGTGTGGGATCGGATTTATTTCACTCTGCCTGATGAGCCTCGTGTACTTCAGGGTTGTGACAGTTTCCATCAATCGGCCGGCGGAACTAATCACGATGAGCTTAAACGAGGGGTCGGATCAGATTACAGCGGCAGCAAATGAACTCTCGGGCGCGAGCCAATCTTTGGCAGCGGCATCACATGACGAAGACACTGGGCTTAAGGAGACTTCAGAGGCCGTGACCCAGCTCAGCAACAGAACGTCGGAAAATGCTCGGCACGCCGAGATGGCTCGAGAATTGGTTGAAAAGTCCATGTCGAAGACTCGGCTTGCCACTGAGCGCGCCGAGAGCATGGAAACATCCATGCAGCAAATTCGTGAGGCGTCACGGCAGACTTCCGCAATTGTCCGGACCATTGACGAAATCGCGTTTCAAACGAACTTGCTCGCCCTGAACGCGGCGGTGGAAGCAGCGCGAGCAGGCGAAGCAGGCAAAGGCTTCGCCGTAGTCGCCGAAGAGGTGCGCAACTTGGCACGACGAAGCGCTGAATCCGCAAAGAATACCGCTGATCTGATTCAGAGCACCGTAGCCAGCGTGGAAGCGGGATCAGGAGTTGTCTTGGCGCTGCGTGACGCCCTGTCTGAAGTCAAGATGTCTGCGGAGGAGATCAATAGCCTAGTCAACGATATCGCAGAAGCAGCTGAGTCCCAGCATCGCGACATTGATGTAGTCAACAGTTCAATGGCCACGATCAAGTCAGCTTCCTCCTCTAACTCATCATCAAGTGAACGAACTGCAGCTGCTGCAGAGGAGTTATCGGCACAATCAGAATCACTGCGGACAAGCGTGCGCGACCTGGTCCATCTGATACACGGCCGTTAAACTAGTTTGATTGTCAGAATGAAAGCCCCCGCGATTCTCTCGCGGGGGCTTCTATCGTTGAGCTAGCCCTGAAGACTGTACCACTTTGGAAGTTAGTGATTGGCAGCACATTCGGAAGGTACAAAGGCCTGAATGGACAGAGATAAGTACCGTCCGAAGCAGACGATGCCGATACTTCGCGAAGCGGAGGTCGAGATCGGGAACGAGATGGCGGTGCGTGAAGTGTGCCGGAAGCTGGGGTTTCGGTAAACACGTATTACCACTGGCGGCGGGAGCACTTGGGGTTGACGACGAATTCGCACGGCACCAATCGACGATGGGTACCTGTGCGGCGATTCGACGATACCGAACTGGCATTGCTGGTGAATGTTCATTAGCGTGTCAATATGGCCCGATGGCTATCGCATCGTCACCGCGCTGATCCGGTTGACTTGTTGGTGTGTCAATCACAGACGCTACGTTCGTGACAAAAGGCCAACGGCAGGCCGTTGCGAGTATTGACCATACTGGAATGAGTATACGCGGGAGTGCTTGGACTTGCCTGTCGCCTGACCGATCACAGCGGATGATGTGCTGTTACCTTTGCAAGATATGATCGCCCTTCCCAACGCATAGTTGGCCGATCAGGATCATGTGCAATAGAAAGAGGGTGATTTGAATTGTTGGTGGTTCAGGAAGACATGAAGCCCATTGGACTGTTCCGACGTGCTTGCTTCTTATCTGTGTGACACCAGTGGACTGCGCACCCATACTGACCGGCAGCTTACCGGATCGGCCGCCGCTGCCGCATGTCAGTTTCTGCCGCCCAGAATTTCTCGGCTTCCTTCTCCATTTTCTTCAGGCGCGTGTAGTAGTCCGGAAACTCCTTCAAGTGCGCCCAAGCGATACGACCAGTCTGCAGCGGATCATCATGGGTTACATCCGTCTGCGGATCGCGCGCACCGTGCTCAAGCTCGACGTCTAAACCCATGCGAAATTCCTCGACCGGGAACATGTTCCAGTCCACGCCGAGAAGGTCACCAATTCTCTTGGCTTCCGTGAATTCTATCATCGTTGTATTTGCCATTCTGCACTCCGTTATGTTGGACCTGCCCTCACCACACGAAAGCCGGTAACGCAAGGGGCGAACAACGCGTTCGCCCCATGTCCATGCTGTCTGCGAAGCTTTAGTAGCGGTCGTGGCTTGAGCCGCGATCGCCCTTCGGCTTTGCTTCATTGACCGTCATCTTGCGTCCTTGCGTGTTCATGTCGTTCAGAGCGGCGATGGCCACCTTAGCTTCAGCGTCATTGGGCATTTCGACAAAACCGAAGCCCTTGCTGTCGCCGCTAGCGCGGTCTTTGACGAGGCTCGCGCGATCTACCTTGCCATGCGCTTCAAACATGTTTCTCAGGTCAGATTCCGTCATGTCAAATGACAGGTTACCCGCATAAATATTAACCATTGTTAGATCCTTTCTGGACTTGGGTATGGTACCCATATGTTACGGTCGAAAATGTTTCCATGCTGTGCGTGTCGGCGGCTGCCTGCGCGAAAATCAGGTTAGCCGTTTGCCCTGTACCATCCGCACGATGAATACTATGAGGGCGATGACCAGCAGAATGTGGATCAAGCTGCCGACCGGGTAGACTACAAACCCGAGCAGCCAAAGCACCAGCAGCACGACGACGATTGTCCAAATCATGTTGGATTCCTTTGGGGTATGCATTGCGATTCCACTGGTCTATTTCAAGACGTAGAGCAGATTAAACATGAGCGCCGTTTGATCCGGGTCCGCGAAATCAAGCTGCACTTGCAGTTGTCCGGTCCAGCGCTCCGCGATTTGATGCTCAACACCGCCGTCTACGTAGAGTCCAAGTTTGTTGTCATCAGAGTTGCTATAGTTGGGCGCGTTGCTGTAGTCCCACGAGTAGAAGTGCAGACCAAGACCACCGCCCGCATAGGGCTCCCAATCACCTTCAATGAAGTGATAGTCCACGCCTGTGCGCACGATTATGTCGCGCAATGTCCAGTCGTACCGGTCGTTGAAGTAACGATACTCGCGCCCAGTGGACCAGAAGCTCAAGGAGCCGTTCCAATGCAGTTGGCGAACAAATTCGCCGAATTCCATTGCGGCGCCGAATTCTACGGCACCGTCTAAGTCGTTGCCCGGATCAACGAAGCCCAGACGTGGACCAATTGCTTTGAAGCCGATGTTGCTCTCGGCGGAAGCGGTTGCAGCGATTGCAAGCAGCATGATGCTTACCCCAAGAATAGCCACACTCTTGCCTAAGTTCTTACTCATTGTCTTTACCCTTTTTCTTTCAATTGGACTATGTGATGTTAGTTTGGTTTTGAGACTGTCGTTCCAGCCACTTCAGCATCGTCTTCACGCTGCCGGTGGCAAGTGCAATACTGGTGTCGGCGGCGCCGTAGTAGAGATTGAGACTATCGCCGTCCGCTGCGATGGTGTAGCCACACGGGAATACCACATTGCCCACGTCCCCGTGCTGTTCGTATGGTTCCTGCGGCCCAAAGATCCACTCGTCACCGCGACTCAGACACACTTCCGGCTTGTTGATGTCAAAGAGCGCAAGCCCGAGGCGGTACATGCAACCGGCCGCTGACTGTCGCACACCGTGGTAGATGACGAGCCAGCCATGTGGCGTTTCAATCGGTGGAGGCGACAAGCCAATTTTGTTAGCATCCCACCACGCGCCGCGCCGGGCTTCCATCATCAGCTTGTGTCCGCCCCAGTTCTGCAGGTCTGGCGAGTATGAAATCCACATGTGGGCGCGCGGCGCGCTTACCGGACGGTGGATGACTGCCCATTGACCGTCTATGCGGCGTGGGAGGAGTGCAGCGTCTTTGTCCTCGGGCGGCATGATTACGCCCAACCGTTCAAAGGTCACAAAGTCGTCCGTGAACGCCAACGCGACGCCGGGCCCGTCGCGACTATAGGCTGTGTAGACAATGGCGTATTTGTTCAGCTCAGGTACATACGTAATGCGCGGATCTTCGATTCCCCATAGCTCCTCGGGAAATCGCTCCGGGTCCGCTGCCAGCGTCGGCGTCGCGTCAATGACCCAGTTGTCCACTCCGTTCGCAGAGCGCGCCGCGCTGAAATGCGAATGACCGCGCCGATCCTCCACTCGACAAAGGAGCAGCGTCGTTCCGTCCTTCAACAGGACAGCGGCGGGATTGAACACGCTGTTGACAGGATATGGCCAATTGTCCGCGGTTAGGATCGGGTTGCTCTTACTTCGCTGAAAAAGATCCGAGTAGCGTTCCGTCATGATTTGCGCGCCTCTTTAGATTCCAAGCTGTGTTCTTCAAGGCGGAGCTCGAGCAGCGCTTGCAGAAACGCCAACGATGACTCGGCTCCTTGATTTTCGTTCAGGCGATTTGCGTGCAAACCGTCACGACAACCGCCGGTCAGCGGGTCGTAAATCTGCAAGTTTAAGTCGTTGCGTCCCAGAAACCATTCGAATGCACGGCGCGCTTCGTTGCGCCAGCGCTTGTCTCCCGTTGTACGGTGCGCCTCGAGGCATGCCGATACCATGGCTTGTGCTTCAACAGGCTGTTGATCAAAGCGGGCGCGATGTCCGCCGCGCCGATAGAAACCATTGGACCCGATCGGCACGAAGTGACCGGTCCCGGCTTCGGCTCGTTGCAAGTCCGCCAACCACGTCAATGACTCAATTCCGATTCGAGTGAGCTCGTCGTTTGCCATCGTGTGCCCGCAGAGCAGCATTGCGTGCGGAAGAACGGCGTTGCAATAGGTTAACTCATCTTCAAACCATTTCCAGTCATCCCCTGAGTTGGCGCGATAGAGTTCCAGCAGCCGCGCCGCCAGTTCATCTTGAAACTGACTTGCGTTGCGGTCGCCCGAAAAGCGGCGGAGATATTCGTGTATGCCGATGATTGCAAACGCCCAGGCGCGCGGACTTGAAGTTTCGTGGATCGCCGGCAGTGCTTGCTCAAACATCCACCCTGCCATGCTATGCAGAGCCGGCGTGTTGAAACGGCCTAACACCGTCCCCAATGCAAGCAGCGTGCGGCCGTGACTGTCATCCGACCCGCTATGCTCTTCCAGCCATGTACGCTGGTAGTTCATGAAATTCCGAAAGCGGCCGGTCGTAGGATTAAACGCGTACCACACGAACGAGAGATAGCGTGAGGCAAGGTCAAAAGCCTCACCGCGGCCGACTTCGTCGAGCAACGTACTAACCATCAGCGCCCGCGCGTTGTCATCGGTGGTGTAACCTTCGTGGTAGTTGGGCACCGTGAAGACAGCGTGCTGCAGCATGCCGGTTTCGTCTGTCATGTGCCGCAAATGGTCGAGTTTAAGCGGCGGTAATTCGCTCGGCCGCTTGTCCGCTGATCGGGCGATAAACGCCGGAGACATGGAATGCCGGCGTTCCGAGTGTGCGCGTTTAAACGTCGCCATATAGCTGCGCGCCACTACGGGCCAGATCATCTCTCGCCCAAACATGTACGCGCGCTTCCGCATGGAGTGGCGTCGTGGTTCATTCTCCAGGAGTTCAATAACCTGTTCGGCCAGCGCGGCGGGGTCGCGAAACGGAATCAGCACGCCGCGCTCGTCGGCGAGCATCTCCTCAGCGTACCAATACGGCGTGGAAACCACGGCTTTGCCTGCGCCAAGCGTATAGGCCAGTACACCGGATGTACTCTGCGCGGCGTTCAGGTAGGGCGTGATGTAGATATCAGCGGCGCCAATGAATTCTATCAGTTCATCCAAGCTGACAAAGCGATTGTAGAACATGACGTGTGCTTCAACGCCCTTCTCTTCTGCCATGAGTTGCAGGGATAGACGATACGATTCCCCCTCGCGCCGCTTGACATGCGGGTGCGTTGCACCGAGAATCAGGTACACCACATTTGGAAAGCGATCAAGAATTGCCGGTAGCGCCGCGATGACGTTCTCGAGTCCTTTGTTCGCAGAAAGCAAACCAAAGCTCAGCAGGACGATTTTTCCTTCTACTCCAAACACGTCCTTATGGAAGCTCGGATCAACAAATGGCAAGTCCGGTATGCCGTGCGGGATCATGTCAATCACTTCCGGCGCAACCCCAAACACCGTCTGCAGGTCGGTCCGACCGCGTTCGCTCATGACCACAATCCTGTCAGACAGCGTCGCAATTTCTTGCAAGACTCTTTTCTGGTCCGGGTCGGGATGCTGCAGAATTGTGTGAAACGTCGTGACGATTGGCATGCGAAGTTCGCGCAACAAAGCCAGGATATGGCTGCCGACTTGTCCGCCGAAGATTCCGTATTCGTGCTGCAAGCAAACTAAGTCAACATTGTTAATATTCAAGAAGTCCGCGGCACGGCGATAGGAGTCTATGTCTTTTTCGGTAAGTTCGAACCGCACTCGAGGCGGGTACGCATAGCCGGCCTCAGTATCATTGACGGGAATGGCGATGTACGTTGTATCTGTAAAGGTGTTCGCCACGGATTCGCAGAGGTCGGTCGTAAACGTCGCAATTCCACATTGACGCGGCGCGTAGTTGCCGATGAAGGCGATGCGTTTTAGCGGTGAGTTATTTACTGTCATTAGTTGGCCAAGAGTGGTGAGGCGCTTGCATTCTGCTTACGGATAGGATTGGGAATCGGTTGCCATCGGATGTATGCTATTGCGGTCAAAGTTGTCGGCGGCCCAACTTTCGGTCTTGTACTGGCAAATCCCAACGACTTTCGACGGACGATACAGTGTCTAGTCGTTTTCGCGGTGACATTGCGTTCTTTCAATTTCTGATCGCCAGCGGTGGTTCGAAGGTTTGCTACTTGTTCCAATACCGGGATGCCGCGGTCACGACAATCCAGGCTGCGAGGACAAGCAGGCCGGTTGGCACGAGCCAGCCGAGAACGATACTGCGTAAGCTCCAATCGGTCATCATTGTGGCCTCGCAATGTGTCCGTCGGTTAGCGTGGCGTTGTTCGCCGCCACACCAGGTATGACAACAGGTCCACTCTCGATCGCTTCTTCAGCCTGAAGTGTCTTTTGTTCGATTCGCACCCTGCGGAGATCAAGTCGCGCCTGCTCCTGCAGGATCTCGAGAGTGTTGATTTCATTCTGAAGTCGTTCGGCCTTCTTGCTGAGCACGGGCTTGGTCGTCCGTCCCCAGTTGAAGAAACGGTCCAACAGCCAGACTATAAGGGCCATCGCGGCCAGCATAAGCAGAAATCCGTAGTCCCGCGGCTTCCGTTGTGCGGTATCAATTTGCTTGCTGATTGTACCGGGAATGACTGTGGTGACATTGGTGGCTATCATTTGAGGTTTCTGTGGATTAGATTGTTCATCATTATTGATTTGTTGCATGTCCGAAAGGCTGAGGACGAGTGCCGGGTGTGGTTGATGCAATTGCAAGCGCCTGGTGTTCAGTACGCGATTGGCACTTTTCGTCGGCAATGCGGGCAGAGAATTTTCTCTTTGGGCATCATTGCGCGGCAATGAGGACACGGTCTTTTGGATCCTGACACCCACAGCAAAAGAAGCACGATCCCGGCTAGTATGAAGCCGATAAGAAGGACATTCGTTACGCTGGTCATTGCTTCTACTCCAGTGTGTTGTGCGACGAGGCTCGTTAATCGCGCGCTTTGTGTTTGACGCTGTCTGCCGACGGTTCGTTTATGAGCAGTCCACGTTTGAGAATGGTGGAGAGCGTCAGCTTCCATTCCTCCCATACAGTTTCGTCATGACAGTCACGCTCGTTGATCATCGAAATCAGTGGTGCAAGGTAGATCGCGCTTTAGCCATCCGCCAAAAGGCACTCGCGGACGGGCTCGATAGGCGAGTCGATCTCTGCCCTGCCGGCGACGGTGCCACCCTTTGGATTGCCGACCGGAGTCGCGGTCAATGGTTCCAGGTTTGATGGGTCACTAGCCAACCGATCAGAGTTCTCGTGGTGTGCAGCTGTCACAACTTGCGACCTTTTGGCGTATGTAGGCAAGATCGCCCAACTCAAAAGGACTCCAAGTATTACGGATGTGATTTCAGTGCATCTTTCTCTCAGTGTAGTGAAATTGACAAGTTCTCTACTCGCCGCAGTTCAAAGACAGGTTACGATTCATCCGCTTGTTGGCTATTGAGCAGCCGCCTTACTTCCGATGTCAAGTCTGTAAGACGAAAAGGTTTCTGCAAGAACGCGTCTGCGCCGGCCACGAGCAGGGACCGTACTTTGTCGTTCAAGTCGTACCCGCTGCTGATAATGACTTTGCAATCCGGTCTGGCTTGCTTGAGCAGCGCAAACGCCTTCGCGCCGTCCATAACCGGCATTGCCATGTCCAGTACGACAAGGTGAATGTCGCCAGCGAACTCTTCGGACACGCGCAGGGCTTCCGCTCCGTCTCGCGCCGTCAACACATGATAGCCGTTGGCCTCCAGTATGCGGCGGTTAAGCATCAGCAACTGCGCCTCATCATCTACGACAAGAATTGTCTCACTTCCGCGCAACTCACCACTTGGTACTACAGGGATCTCGATGGATTCACGAGTAGTCGAGGGCAAGTAGATTGTGACAACGGCGCCTTTGCCCGGTGGACTGGATGCCGTGACATGACCGCCGTGATTCTTCGAAATGCCGTAAACTGCAGCTAATCCGAGGCCGCGCCCTAGACCCTTAGTCGAGTAAAACGGCTTAAAGGCGTTCGCGATCACATCTTCGGACATGCCATGACCGCTATCGGATACTGTGACCACGACATGTTGTCCTGGCCTAAGTCCGCCATGTTCCGCGACCGTTTGCTCAGTCAGAACAGCGTTGCACGTCTTGATTAAGATGCGCCCCTGTCCGTCGACCGCTTCGATAGCGTTCTTGATTAGATTGTGCAAGGCATGCGCCATCTGCGTTGGATCCGCCACTACGCTGTTCAGATCGGCCGCCAGTTCCTGTTTAATAGTAACGCCTTGAGGAACGTGCGCTATCTGGAGCCCGAGAACCTGTTGGACAATGTTATTCATGTTGACAACGGCTGATTCGTAACGGCCTCCTTGGGCGAAGGCGAGCAGCTCTTGCGCCAACCGTCCCGCGAGCTGCGCGGAACCAAGGATAACATCAACGCTGCCCATCGCCGCGGGACGATCGCGGAATTCCATCGCGAGCAGCTCCGCATGCCCTAACACCGCGGCCATCAGGTTATTCAGATCGTGGGCCACTCCGCCGGCTAGCAGGGTTGTAGCTTCCATATTGGAGAGGGCGCGCAGTGCGTCATCCGTGCGTTTCTGGGACGTGATGTCTCGTGCGATTGTCGCAACTCCTGAAATGGTTCCATACTCATCCAGCAGGGGCGACATCGTTAACGCGACTACTTGGGTCTGCCCGTATTTCCGGATCTGTGTCGTTTCAAAATTCAGAAGTCGCTCGCCGGCTTTGATCCGCAGTATCTTGGCAGGAAATTCGTCCTCGGCGCCTTTGGGCGCCAGCATTGATATGTTTCGGCCAATGGCTTCAGCAGTAGTGTATCCGTAGAGTGCTTCTGCGCCGATATTCCAACTATCGATTGTGCCGTCCACGGCAAGACCGATAATGGCATCCGATGTCGACTCTGCAAGCGCCGCGAGTTTCAGAGCGGCAGACGTTTGTGCTTGATTTGCAGCGTCAGTTATCCGTTGCTCGTCGTTCATCGAAATCTCCGACTTCTCCTTTGTGTCTCCGACAATCCACCGGTGCGCCGCCGTGAGTGTATGCTTGGTAACACACGACTCACGACTCGCACGGCAATGCGTTACTTCTCGTTGTTGACTGCGAAGTCCTTAAGTGCCGAACCCAGTTCATCCATGTCGTGGCTGAACTCGTTCTTGAATTGTTCCCATGAGCTTTTCCCGGTTTCGGGATAGTTCACGAGCCTCGCCTTCAACTCCTTGTTCTTGAGTTCCAGCGCGTCGATCTTCTTGTCGTATTCGGCGCGACGTTTGCCATTCGCACCTGACATGCGAGCTTTGTAATCCGCGATGGCTTTGTCGTTCGCCATGATCTTCACTTCCGCGTTGCTCTTGAAGCTGAGCCACTCAACCTGCTTGGCAGCTTCTGTCTGTTCTGCGACGGCGACTTTCACATCCTTCTTGAGGTCCACAACTTCGGCCTTGGCGTCGGCGAGCTTCTGCTCGGACGTCTGCGAACAGCCGACAATCGTTGCTATTGAAGCCACCGCAACCGCTAACACTACGACCTTAAAGTGCTTTTTCATCTGTGAGTCTTTCTTCTAGTTGCCCGATCTGCTTACCATGGACCGTCCATCCGGGTCCCGTGGAGTCGCTAAATCTTCTTAATGATTTCGCGCAATTGCGCCTTAGTTCGTCCGAGTTTCGTTTGGAGCCGCCCCAAGAGTTCCTCTTCCTTGCCTTCCATGAACATCAGATCGTTGTCGGTCAGGTGGCCGAACTTCTGCTTGAGTTTTCCTGTGACTTCAAGCCATGTCCCACTGAACGTGAGTTTTTCCATTTTATCCTCGTTTGCTTGTGTGGCCAGATCGCGAGCAACTGACGACACGATTATCTACTTATTCCAATACCGGGACGCGGCGGTAATGACGAGCCAAGCTGCCAGTACGAGCGCGCCGGTCGAATTAGCCAGCCGAACACGATCCTGCGTAAGCTCCAATCAGTCATCATTGTGGCCTTGGGACGTGGCCGTTGTTTGACCGTGGGCTTTCGGTTGCCGCGGGCGGCTCAGCGTTGGCTTGCCGTTCATTTTCTTCTTCGGCCTGTAGTGTCTTTTGTTCGAGTCGAACTCTCCGGAGGTCAAGTCTCGCTTGTTCCTGCAGGATTTCGAGAGTTTCAATTTCGTTCAAAAGTTTCTCAGCTTTCTTGCTAAGCACGGGTTTGGTCGTCCGGCCCCAACTGAAGAATCGACTGAAAAGCCACATGACGAGGGCCATCGCGGCGAGCACCAATAGGAATCCATATTCCCGGGGCTTCTGGTGAGCTGCTTCCGTTCGCTTGCCGACCGTAAGCGGAACGACAACGGTGACATTAGGGGCTGTCATGATCAGTTGCTATACATGAGTTTGTCTATCTTCTTGCGCAGCTTATCTTTCTTGTCGAAAATGTTCTTCTCGCGCTCCAGCTCCTTGATGTTGCGCTTGACGTCCTTCTGGTCAACTTTGACTCGCTTGCGTTCAAGGTTGTTCTGTTCCAGTTGGCTCGCCAACGCGGAATTGTCCTGGATCAACTGAATGGACTGTTTGTCAAGGCTTGATTCCCGGTCGCGCAGTTCTGTGAGCCGGTCCACAAAATCCTTGCGTTGCGCGACGGCCTGTTCTTCGGCCGAAGGCACGGATTCTGGCGTCGTTGGTGCCTGCGCCGGCGCATACTGCGCGTAGTAGTTGCGCGGGATCGTCTGCTGTAGCTGCATCACGGTCCCAACGGCAAACGCATTGCCGGCGAACAATGTGAGCAGGACCAGTGTCCAAAGTTTCTTTTTCATGGGTGTCTCCTGGTGAGCTTTCGCTCGTGTCGCGGTGAACCCGCGGGTGACTGTCTCGTTTCCGAGACTCTATTTTTCAGTGCGCGATCGGCACTTGTCGTCGGCAGTGCGGGCATAGTACATTTAACTTGGGCATCATCGCGCGGCAATGGGGACAAGGTCGCTTGGATCCCGACACCCAAAGCAAAAGAAGCACAACGGCGGCCAATAGTAAGACGACAACAATGATACTTGCCCCGCCGGTCATGACTGAATTTTCGGGTTGATGTGAGTCCCATCCTTATTGTCACCCGCAACGTTCGGAGATTTGACGTGAGACTCATCGACAATGAG
Organism: bacterium; assembly: GCA_016702305.1. Lineage (NCBI taxonomy): Bacteria > bacterium. Next base: position 37,429 of record JADJEH010000011.1, on the reverse strand, counting down.
CAATCCGCGTTTGAGGATGGTGCTGAGCGTCAGCTTCCATTCTTCCCAAACCGTTTCGTCATGAAAGTCGCGTTCATTGATCATTGAGATTAGCGGGGCAAGGTAGATTGCGCTGTAACCGATCGCCAAGAGGCACTCGCGGACAGCCTCGATGGGCAAATCGACTGCTTTGCCGCTACTGACTGCGGCCTTATAGGCGTCGTGAAAGTGCAGATTGGCACCCAGCGGTCCGTGTTCGGCAACCCCGATCAATGCCCGGCGCAAGTGCACGGCACCATCGGCGATTTCGCGTCTTAAGAGCGCTGCCCACTGCGGATTGTCGTGCAATACGGTCATTAGGCGAATCGGCGAGTCGATCAACATCTCTTCGGGTGACTTGTTATTGGTTGCCGAGCCAAAAATGACACTGAGCATCGTTGTGCCCTCATAGCGCAAGACTTGTTCGTATAGCTGTTCTTTGCTGCCGAAATAGTAGTTCAGCATGACTTGGCGGACCCCCGCCGCGCTGGCGATCGCCCGCGTGTTTGTTCCCTTGAATCCGAATTCCGAGAATAGACGGGTTGCCGCAATGAAAAGTTGTCCCTTTGTTGTGGCTGGGTCCGGTGGCAAAATCGTCTCAAGCTGCGGAATTCTGGCACCGGGCGTCCGGTTTACGAGAACGAAAGAACTTTTTGTCTTCGGGGCACCTTTGGCCACCGTGGGCTTTTTCTTCATTGCAGTCATGGTTCAAGCGACTCCGGGAGTAGAAATTGATTCTTGGCTTGTATTTGAGACTAATTAGTCAATTGTATTGGTCAATTGAATTAGTCATATGACTAATATACGTTGCTTCTGTTAGAATAGCGAGCGAAATCTCGAACAATTTTACGAGTAATTGTTTTATATGATTTTATGATCAGATTGATCTGATTTAGGGGTAAAACGAAAAGGGTTTACCATTTCTGGTAAACCCTTGTTTTTTAGCGGGGCCGACGGGACTCGAACCCGCGACCTCCGGCGTGACAGTCCCAACATGTATCTGCTGTTAAATCATTGATTTAACGCGCCAACGAAATCGAATGAAGTCAAGTGCAACCTGATTTGCGATTTCACGCGCTTCCAAATGAAACCAAGTGAATGCCAAGGACAGGACCACAATGGTTGCGACGCCGCAAGGGGTCTGATTGATCGTGTCATGGGTTATTCACGATGACGATGTAATACTGCTGAACAGCGGGACCCGCCAAAACGTTTGTGTCCGTAAATGTAGTATTCGTTGTTGTGCCGACTAGGTTTCCGGGTCCTGGCGTGAAGTTGATCGCAGTATTACGATATACAGAGTAGCTTCCCGCACCGGCGATGGCTTCCCAGTTAAGTACCGCGTCCGGTTGCGCTTCCTTAATTACCAGGCGTTGAATTGGTGACAGCGGTGAAACGGAAAGCAACGGCGTCAAGAAGCCCGCGTACAGTGTGAAACTTTCGCTTGACTGCACACCGACTGGCGTCGGTTGACCGAACGCAGAAACGAGGTTGAAATTCGTAGAACTCGACGCGCCGCCGCCTGCGTCAATGACGGACTTTGTTAGGGTGAAATTCTCGCTCTGAGACTGTGCCCACAAGAGTGCGGGCAAGAAGAGTAGGACGAGTGCTTTGTTCATGGGTGGACTCCTTACTGTTTATCTGTTTGTGTCAGATTCCCAAATTGTAAGATCGCTGCCTCAAGCTGTTTCACTCGCGCTTCGAGTTCGGTGATCTTTGTGTCTTTCTGTTCATTCTGCTTGGCCAATTCCTGAATCGCCGCCAGTGCCACGCCATCGGGATCAAGCGTGGAGATCGTGGTGTCACTTTCGCCTACATGAAACGCTGCATAAAAGTCCTGCGCCATCGGGCCGATATGCTTGATGTGATTGGGGTCATCTTTGTAGCTCCATGTTTCAATCGGAATCATCGTTAGTTTGGACAAAACATCCCTGGTGTTGACTTGTCCATATCGTTCCTTCTTAGTCGAGTCGCAGATGGCTTCCCATGCAGTCGAATTGGCGGGAAGCTGTGCTCCCAGAGTAGCGGTACTGTTCGTGTGAATAAAAGTACCGTTGGACGCAACCACGATAAACCTCCGTGCTTGGCCGCCAATATTGCCGCCATATCTGCCATCATTAAAAACAAAGCTACTGTCACCAACGGAATGCGCATAATTCCCACAGGTAAATGAGCCCTCACCGGAGCAGGAATTGTTTCGTCCTCCGGGAATGCAACTCCCGATACCGCTCGCGCTATTGCCAATTCCGCCGCCGACAGTTGCAAAAAAAGTTACTTGCTGAATTTATACTACCGCCTCCGATTGTTGAATTGTATCCACTCGCCGAATTTCCTGCACCGCCGCCGACCGTAGCATAATTACCACTCGCAGTATTAAATTCGCCGCCGTCAATTGTTGTGCTGATGCCTGAAGCAACATTGTCATGACCACCGCCGACAATTGCATAATCGCCACTCGCCATGTTCCCTTCACCGCCACTGGCAGTTGCGGAATTGCCATTTGCGGTATTCCCTCCTCCGCCTCCGACTGTTGACGTGTTTCCACTCGCCGCATTTCCTACACCGCCGCTGACCGTAGCGTTCGAACTTGCGGTGTTATACCGTCCTCCGCCAATAGTACTTGCAACGAAGTTTGCGCTATTGCCTTGACCACCGCCAACAGTACTATACGAACCAGACGCGGAATCCTGCACACCCCCACTCACGACGGATCCTTGACCACTGGCAATATTGTATGCGTCTCCACCGATGGCCGAATAGTTCGCGCTCACTCTATTAAAAAATCCACCAGCGATCGTTGCCGCACTGTCGCTTATGACGTTGTTGTAATTCCCGCCCCCGATGACGCCAAAGATCCCATTGACGTAATTGCCTTCTCCGCCCGCTATGACAGCGTTATAGGCATTGGGAAAGGCATGATTAAGGGATCCGCCACTGATCGTCACGATACCCGCCTCTACGATGTTTCCAGCTCCACCGCCAATAACATTGTAGAATCCTTCCGTCGAAATGTTATTACTTCCGCCTGATATCGCTCCCCAGTTGCCGCTGACGCTATTGGACTCGCCCAGCACATTGGCGAAACTTCCGCTGTTTGTGTTGCCGCTTCCAACATTCAACTTTCCGGTGATCGTTCCGCCCGTCGCTCCGTCCACCGTCCCCGCACGGTAGGCATGACCGACCGACACAATCTGCTCACGCGGCGACATTTCCGTATCTGCGCCAATCGTCACACTCAGCCAACTGTTCACCGAGAAAACATCCGGTAACGGTATGACGGAGCCTAAGCGCACATTGAAAAGCCCGTCTGTTACAACAACTGCCGGATGTGTCTCACTCCAACCCGCTGCTCCACCGGATACAACCGGATAGAGATTGAACGTCATTGCCACTGTCGTATCGAGAGGTGTTCCGGTCTGCGAGGTCAACTGCCCTTGGTAGTTGATCACTTGCGGGATTGCAAAGGCTTGCACAGCAAACAGGAAGAGCACTATGGCGAATTTCATCATCTTCATTATCACTCTCTATTTGTTTCCCAATTTAATCGTTTGCTCGACCAGTTTTCTTAGCTCAGTGTTCTCACTTTGCAATTGCTTAACCTGCTTCGCCAATTCCTGAATTGCGGCGAGCGCAACGCCATCCGGATCAAGCGTTGAAATCGTGGTGTCGCTCTCGCCTACATGAAACGCCGAGTAAAAATCCTGCGCCATCGGGCCGATATGCTTCACATGGTTGGGGTCGTCTTTGTAGCTCCATGTTTCAATGGGAATGTGAGAAAGTTTGGACAACACTTCACTTGTGTTGACTTGCCCATACCGATTCTTCTTAGTCGAGTCACAGATGGCAACCCACGCTGTGGCGTTGGCGGGAAGCTGGGCACCCAACGTGGCGGTACTATTCGTATGGATAAAGGAGCCGTCGGACGCGATCACAATAAACCGTCGCGCTTGGCCGCCGATGTTCCCGCCGTATCTGCCATCATTAAAAACAAAGCTGCTGTCCCCGATGGAATGGGCGTTATTCCCACAAGTAAACGAGCCTACTCCGGAGCAAATATTGTTCGCTCCTCCGGGAATGCAACTCGCGACGCCGCTGGCACTGTTGCCACTCCCTCCACTCGCCGTTGCAGAATTGGCACTCGCCGTATTGCCACTACCGCCGCCAACAGTCGCATCAGTGCCACTCGCCGAATTGCCAAAACCGCCGCCGACAGTTGCAGAATTGGCACTCGTCACATTGCCAAAACCGCCGCTAACCGTAGAAAAAGGGCCGCTTGCCGTATCATTCTGCCCGGCAACGAAAGCGAAACTGCCACTGTTGACGTTTCCACTACCGATATTGGCTTTGCCAGAAATATTCACATTCCCGCTTATCGTTCCGCCACTCGCGCCGTCCACCGTTCCGACACGATATGCATGAACAACTGATAACAGTTGCTCACGAGGAGTCATTTCGGGGTCATCTTGTATTGCAATTCCGAGCCAACGATTGACTGAGAAAAGATCTGTTAGAGTGGTGATGGAACCAAGCTGAACATTGAATAGTCCGTTAGTCACAGACACAGCCGGATGCGTCTCTGTCCATACTGAAACTCCACCTGTGGGAGTTGGCCAGATGTTAAACGTCATCGCAACTGTCGTGTCGAGCGGCGTACCGGTCGGCGAGGTCAACTGACCTTGATAGTTCACCAACCTCGGGATCGCCATCGCGTTCGCGGAAAGGAGTAATACGAGTAAGAGTCTTTTCATGGGAATTCCGAATCGTCCTGTTACTTATTTCCAAGTTGAGTCATTTGTTCTACCAACTGCTTGAGTTCAGCAATCTCTGATGTTTGCTTGTCATTTGTTTGCTTCAGCTCCGCGTTCTGTTTTGCCAATTCCTGCACCGCCGCGAACAGCACGCCGTCTGCGTCAATGGTTTCGATGCCTAAACTGTCTTCACCGAGATGGAATGCGTTCCAATAATCCTGAGCCATTGGCCCAATATGCAAAGGGCCATCCGCTTGATGCTTGTAGTTCCACTGGTCAATCGGAAGCGCGGCGACCTTCTGTAAAATTGCTTTTGAATCTACAGGTATTCGATTTGTTTTCTTCGTTGAATCGCTTAGAGCAACCCATGACGATCCCCTGCTGCGAGCCGCGTCCCGATGTTGCTAGCGTGATCTGCTGTCGTCCAAAACCTACCTCCTCCATTAGCCTTAACGTTGAATGTGTTTTCTGCACCTATGCTAAACAGTGGACCGCTTCCGTCGGAAAAGACAAACGAGCTGTCGGCGCTGCAGCTAATGTTGGCGCCCAGGGCTACAGAACCTGTTCCTGCCACATCCACATTCTTTCCAGCCGCAAACGCGTAATCTCCGCTTACAGAGTTCGTAAATCCGCAAACGGTAGCGGCGTCTCCACTTGCGCTGTTGCTTGCGCCACCGATTGATATTGAATAGTTGCCTGAAGCCGTATTGCCTACTCCTCCAGCTACGGTAGCAAATTCTCCGCTTGCGATGTTCTGCGAGCCACCGCTTACGGTGCCCCTCTGTCCGCTTACACGGTTAAAATATCCACCGCCAATTGTCCCGTCAAATCCGCCATTATCTATATAGTTTCTTGATCCACCACTGATGGTTGATTGACCACCCTCCGTACTATTTGAGTCTGCGGCAGAGCCAGTTCCACCTCCAGCGATTACTGCTCCGCTCGCGCGAGCGAAATTATAGGTTCCACCACCTATCGTGGCATGGTTGCCGTGTGCTCCATTGTAGCGCCCTCCAGAAACTGTGGCATAACTGTAAGTGACCGTATTGTCCCCGCCACCCGAAATGGTGCAGTAGTAGCCAATCACCTCGTTACCGTAGCCTCCCGCGATAGTCGCATAATGGTGTACTGTGTGATTATTCTGGCCGCCTGCGATCACCGAATAATCTCCATAGAGGGAATTGTTGTAACCACCGCCAACCACACTTGCTGTATCGTGTGCGCCGTTGCTGTAGCCGCCCCCGATAGTTGAGTAGACACCACGCGTGATGTTCCCAACCCCGCCACTTACAGTCCCGCCCACATCGCTGGCAATGTTTCGATTACCACCACCGATTGTACCATAAGAACTGCTGGCGATATTGGAGTCGGCTTCTGAAGCACCGCCGCCGCCGCCGATCACGGAGTATAGGCCACTTGCACGATTGAAGCGACCTCCACTGACTGTTGAGCCGATCCCATCTGCTATGTTGCTGGCGCCGCCCCCTATGGATGAATAGGTACCGCTGGCGTTGTTTTCGTTTCCACCGCTAATTGCCGAGTAACTACCGCTTGCCGAGTGCTTTCGGCCGCCGCTGATCGTAGAGTTTAGACCAGAGGCGCTGCTGGAATCGGCAAGCAAGGAGGTTCCGCCGCCTGCAACTACTGAATATGCGCCGCTCGCACGGTTGAATCGTCCGCCGCTCACAGTTGAACCGAGCGCGCTTGCGGCGTTATTCTCGCCTCCACTAACCGACGCAAACTGATCGCCAGAGAAATTCTTGTGACCACCGCTCACTGTTGACCAATCACCGATGGCACTGTTGGAATCTGCTGAAGATGCACCGCCACCTCCACTCACAACCGAGTAGTCACCCCGGGACCTGTTTCGGGTACCGCCACTAACAGTCGAACCAATGGCGCTGGCTACATTACTTTTGCCGCCGCCGATAGTGGAATTGGTGTTGCTGGCGCTATTTGAGTCTGCCCTGCCGCCGCCTCCTCCTCCCGCGATGACACTATAGTCGCCGCGTGCCCGATTAAGGTTTCCCCCGCCAACAGTAGACGTATTGCCACTAGCAACGTTGTTAAGTCCACCGCCGATTGTAGAAAACATGTTTGAAACAGTGTTACTGTTACCTCCAGAGATTACTCCGTAAGGCGCGTTTTGTACTTTGTTTCGAGATCCGTTTCCGATCATGCTATTGTAAGAAATTGCATCAATGCTGTTCGAGTCGGATGCAGTATTCCCCCGCCGCCTGCGATCAGGGAATAGTCGCCGCGCACTTTATTGAAGCTACCACCGCCCACGGTTGAGTTAATACCGAACGCAATGTTATTTGCGCCACCAACGATCACAGCGCCAGAAGCATTGGCGTAATTCTTTTGTCCGCCGCCTATGAAAGCGTGACTGGACCAGACTTGGTTGCTGTCGCCGCCGACAATGGACGCGCCTGTGGCTTCGGCAGTATTATTTTGTCCGCCGCCGACAAAAGCATAGTCGTCCGATGCCGAGTTGTTTTGCCCGCCGCCAACTGTAGAATAGGAGCTTGCTGTTGCATTGCTACGTCCCCCTCCGATTGTACCGAAAGAATTCATAGCGACGTTGTCTTGTCCGCCTCCTACAAAGCTACCGGAATCATTGGCCGTGTTGTTAAGTCCTCCGGACACGGTCGTAATGTAATCGTTGGCCAAATTGCTGGTACCGCCACCCACCGTTGAATGCACGCCGTTTGCCTCGTTATTGCCGCCGCCGCTTACAGTCGAATAGGCTGCCGATGAATTGTTGCCTACGCCACCACCAACAGTTGAGTAGTCTGATGGCGCGAAGTTGACATTGCCGCCAGAAACCGTGGACATTTCACCGGAGGCTGTGTTCTCGTATCCACCACCAACCGTGCTCCAGGTTCCTGAAGCGGTATTGGCATCTCCACCGCCAACAGTGCTTAATTCTCCACTTGCAGTGTTGCCCGAACCACCCGGAGACTGTTGCAGCGACACCAGAAGCGATGCTTCCTGAACCAAAGGTTCCCTTTGCAGTTCCACGAACATCCCCAGTGATAACACCGCCCGTTGCCCCATCCACTGTTCCAACACGATAAGAATGAGCAACCGACTTAATTTGCTCTCGCGGCAACATTTCTGCATCCGACCCGATAGTGATTCCAAGCCAACGATTGTTGGCGAATAGATCGTTAAGCGATGTTAGCGATCCAAGGCTGACATTGAATAGGCCACCGGTGACCACGACCGCAGGATGGACTTCGGTCCATACCGCAGCACCACCTGAAAATTCAGTATAAATGCTGAACGACATTGCCACTGTGATTGTCAGTGGACTTCCTGACGACAATGTTAACTGACCTTGGTATTGACAATTTGGGGAATTGCAAAGACAGAGCTTGCAAAAAGTGAGCAAGACGAAAACCAGGGTCTTCATGGCGTTCCTTGTAAAATTGATAACTCTTGAACTGGGAGGGAAACGTGCGGCTAGATGGAATCTGCTTCGCATCCACAATTTAGCGCGAACGTTGCCGTGGGTCAACGAATGTCAGATGCATATCTCGATTTTCTCCACATTGCTGGAATCTATAAGTTATTGTTTATCAATGAGTGAATAAAAAAATTGGGTCAGAGTTCTTAATTCTGACCCAATTAGGAGTATTTTAGAGGCTATCGATTATTCGACTGTTTGCTCAGAACGCGTTCACTTCGTGACGACCAGTACAAATGAGTCCGCCAATTATGGCCAAAGTCGGAATTTATTATGCAGAATTCGTGGGTCGGAGAGACTTCTGCCCTACGCTATTTTGCAATGTGACAAAACGGGATTACGTGTGTCGTCATCGCGGGTCGCACCTTGATTCGCTGTTATACGATTGATTTACCAATACTTCACGCCTTCGTCGCCTTCGCGGCTTTTGAGTTGCATGGAAGGCCTGCTAAACTATGTTCAGTAAACAACAAAGCTAGCGCTTTCAAAGGTGAATCATCTCTTTAATCCAGGCAAGCGGGCCTTTACCCTCCAGTACACCGTAATAATACTGATCCTTTTGTGCCAAATGCGCTGACGGAAGGCAGGCGCGACGACGAGACGATTTTACGTCATTTGTCGAAGCGAGAGCGTGCGGAAAACGGATGATAATCGAATCAATATACACGATTCGGATCGGAATTTCAAGATTGGGGGGAACGACATTGAATCGATACCATGATACGCTGTCGGGCCGTCTGACTGGACTTATCGAACATTCTACTTGTAATAACCCCTCACCTTTTGTGCCAAGTGCGTGGCCCAAAACCGAAGTAGGGCAGTCACTCCGTTCTTTAGCACACTACGTTGTTCCCGTCCAGTCACTAACGATTTTCTTCCAGTCGATAGTTCGCTCTTCACTCCCTGTCCAAACTTCCCAGAATTTCGGATCGGCGGATTTTGGGCGATGCTCTTCTCGAAGTTCATTGATCTCTACGAGTACGGGCACTTGTGCTGCCCAACCTAAGAGAATTGCTTGGCGGGACGGCAGGTTCGGGAGTTCCTTTAACAATCCGCCTAGATTGTCAGGAACGAGTTTTCCTACTAGCTCCTGGTCGCGATCATTGACGATACGATGAAGCAGAAAGGTGTTGCATTGCGCGAGTACAGTAGAAGAAAGTTCTGAAGGTCGTTGTGACGAGAGGACCAAACCCAAGCCGAATTTGCGTCCCTCACGAGCAATGCGCTCGAATGTCTGTCGGCACATCTGCGTAGGATTTGGTGTTCCATCATCTTGTTCACTGCCTCTCTGAATGAACGAATGTGCTTCTTCTAAAACGAGGACCGTGGGTAGTTCCATGTGCTCAATTCGCCGATATCGTTGTACTGCTTCAAAAACGATACGTGCTATGACGGCGACAACCCAGAAGCACGTCAGCTGAGACCAGCAACGATAGATCCAGAACTACCAGCTGCCCATTGATGCTCCATCATTCCCAATGTAATCACCTCAGCCAGTCTTCGAAGCAAATTGCAGCAGCGTCCGGGTTAACAACTGGTCCCAGTCTCGATCTGCTAGCATCATGCGGATTCGTAAAGTAAGGGTCGATATGAGCAGCGAGGCCTGCGAGCTCGGCGAGATATTCGCGACTTGTTCGAGGTGGTCGGGAAGGAGATTGACATCGAAGTGCAAAGGAGCATCCTCGCTTATCGGCTCAGTTGTCAATTTCACGGGAATGCCTCCAAGTGCCTTGCGAATGCACTCAATGACTGATAATACATCAGACTCGCTGAAGGCGTTATAACCTCCAGTTCCCTTTGCCAGATTCTCCCAATGTCGACTGTCCGCTACCTTTTGGGCGGTTTCAGCAAGGTTTTGAAGTGATTTGTGCTGATCATCCGAGAATTCACTTGCATACCTCTTTGGTGTCTTCTGCAATATTTGCAAACTGAAGGCCGCAATTGTTGCTCTCTGGGAATGCCGCATAGCCATCAAGTCCCCGAACAACTCGATTTTCGAGAGAAAACTGGTGAGAACGAAGATATCGGCAACATTGGCGTTCAGTACTCTCTTTGAGTTCCGTTCCTGCTCGCATATCTCGAAGTGCTTGCAGTAACAACGGGCGTTGAATTCCAGGCGCAGCACGCGTTAAAGCGCACCACTCATGGCTATTCCACATCCAGGCAGGTAGCACTGGGTCTTTGAACGGGGCTTCACAAGGAGGTACACGGAAGTGCCGTACAGAGGTTAGATCATCAAAGGCCGAGCCATATTCACCATTTGGATCAAGGACTATGAATCGAGCGTTAACCTGATTGTTCTTTTGGCTCTTCACACACGCTTCCTTAGCTTCAGCCAGCGACCAGCGAATAAGGCCAGCAACCGTACATGATTTACCGCTTCCAGTATTACCCAGAACCGCTAGGTGTCTTCCAAAGACCTTGTTAGGGTCAACAGTTACCCGCGCGCTGGAGGTCAACGGTGAAGTTCCGATCGTTACTCTTTGATCAGCTACATCGGGTGCTTCAATAATGCTCCTAAGTTGGGTCTCGGTAGGCAATGATGCAGGATCACCAACTGATGGAAAGGCAGAAACACCACGCTCTAGCCTGTAAGAGTAGGTTCCCTTCTCCATTCTTTGAACCAAGGTACCAAGTGGTGTGAGCTTCAGTTTTCGGGCGGATAGGGCAAGTCAATAAGACCAAAGTCTTTCATTCCAGGTCGCTTTGGGAAAGCAGATCTCTCCACGCCTAACCAAACAATCATTCCGACAACTGCACCCGTCTCGTTTGGAATTAATACGTATCCATTGATCCGTGGGAATCCGATTGGAGTACCCGCATTCAAAGCGGTTGCTTGGGGTGCATCAGTATCGAGTAGAACCCAAATCTCGGATGGCGATACGGATTCAACCGTTCCGATAGTTAGTGCAGCAGCACTTTCAATTGGTGTTTGCATTTGTATTGCCTCCGACTCCAGCTCCTTGCTTTACAGTTGCGTCGTCAGGAGTACTCAGTAGTTCATCACCGCGCCGCTGTAGCAATTCGGTTTTTCGTGAAGAAATGAGATCAATCGCTGGCTTGGGTAGGTAGTTTACGACAAGGCTTTGAAATTCACCAAAGTGTGAACCAATGAGGAGTGATATCTGAGCTTTGTGGCCCACTTTGTCGCAGAACGACTCAACTCGTTTCCCCGGATTGTCATACGAAATAATTACCACATGCGTTGAAGGAATCGTGAGCATATCCCGAATCACGCGGTTAACGTGGTCATCGCCAAAACCATAGCCATAAGTGACAAGCACTGAGTTAGGTCGGCACGTAGCAGCCGCGAAGTCGCGGAATAGTTCAGCGTATGGATACTCGGATGTCTCCATGTCTTTGCAGCATTTGGATATATGATTACCCCGTCTGGTGGACCCATTGTTATCGCAGGATGGTTGTCAGGCGCGCCAAAAGGCAGTGACTGACGCCTTATTTCTCGCCGCAATTGGCGCCAATCAATTGAGCCATGCAATTTGAACAGCCTTATCACACCTTCCAAATACCGTGGCTCGCCGCGAATGCCGGGAGGGTTGTAATGAAAGTCTAGATTCATACGTGAGGCACGAAACACTGGTGACAACATCCCAACAAATCGATCCATGATGCGTAGCCCAGCTTGGTCACAACCATACTCGATAAGTCGGTCGTAATTTGTTGTAAATAGATTTAGCCTCTCTCGAGATGGTGTTCGACTTGCAAAAACTCAACAAGAAAAGATATGAGGAGATTTTGTCGAAGGTTCGCTTCAGGATCACCTTTATCAAAGACAGCGAGGAGGTCGCGCTCAGACTCCAAGACCGATTTTAGGAAGACCTGGAGCTTCGTGCCAATTTGCGTTTGCAGGTCGGTTGAGCGAGGATCGGCGAGAATCTCCAGTCCTCTTAGTAGTTCATTTGCAACGCGTAAGTTGTCCTCAAAATTGGGCACTCCACGTTCGGAGCATTTTGCTGACCTACTTGAGGCCTGTTCGACAAATTCGGCCAATGGCCCGTCGAATCCCGGGAGACACCCATGCTAGCCATGAATTTGCCACCGGAAACCCCTATTCCAAAACCATTTCCGAGAAGTAGTGACAAATGCTCACTTTGAAAAACCGCAGACAGCCACGGCTCTATATGCTTACGCAATTGATCGGGATTGTCTGGAACGTCGTCATAGCTACCGATATGTGAGCCAGTCCTGTAAAGGTGGTTCTTCCATTTCTCGTCTGATGTATTAATAGACATGGGTGATGTTCCCGATTTATAGTTGGTCGCCTGTCACAAGATAACCCTTATTGGACCTTTCTTGTGGCCCGAATACAGTAAGAAAATAACCAAATGAGATTGGAAAGTCAGGTTCTCGGCGCCATACTACTTACTGTTAGATCAACGAACCAGCGCCTCGAATCCACCTATTCATTCTGCAGATAAGCAAGCTGCGGGATCTTCTCAGCCAATTCCTTCTTTACCTCTGCAAGCAGTGCAGGTCGATCCTTCCATTTGCTGACACGCTTTTCAAAGTCGGAAAGCGTGGACTTGCCATGCCGCTTGGCGAGCTCAAGAATGGCTTCGTCTAACGTCTCGCATGCTGAATTGACAATTAGAGGTTCGAGTAGCTCATTCGTTTGTAATGCGCTAATGTCATCTATGTGTTCAGCAACCACGGCTTGCCAGCGAGAAAGTATTGACTCGACTTGGTCCTTACTCCGCATTCGAAAGGCAAGATCCGGATCGGTACCTGCCACGAAGCGCAACGCCTCATCAAGCCTCTGATGAAGGTCTGGCATCGGCGGCAGTATCTTGCCAATGGTCACTTTGCAGCCATTCGGTCATGCGAGGAAATTAACGTCCATAGAGTCAAACAACTCCCCCATTACGCTGACATACGTCAACCCATGCCGCACTTCAGCGAGGTCAAATAGGACCCTGCCGATAGCGGCGCGATGTTCGTCTGAGGAACGTCGGCGATGTGTCAATTCGCTAAACCCCCAGACTACTGCGCCACCAACGATTGATGCAAGAAGGTTCTCGAGTATCATAATCAATCAAGTTCTTTACCCGGATGCGCGACGCTGGGGTAGGCGGGAGGGGATTTACAATGGTTTGGTAAGGTGCGCCTGCGCCCATATCCGCGAAAATCTCTGTTCTTGTCATTAGGCTTTTGACAATGCGGCCGACAAAGTTGCCATGTGCGATCTCATTATTTCCGGATCATTGAGATCTCTGCTTTGGATTACAATTACGGCGAAACCGTCGAGTTCTAATGCTTGGCGAATGATATTGTCACGAACTTGTTGCTGAGGGTCGCCATGCAGAGATCTGCTCATCCCAGGGGGGATTGCTTGGTGACCCAGTTCCGGAGTCTCCTTTATCAAGGACCGGCTCAATGTCGCGATGCAATTCTGGGGCTTGGCCCAGTTCGACAAGAAGGGTACGGGCTAAGTTTCTATCAAGGTGGTCATGCTGAAACTGGTTTCGATAGGTCTTAAGGCAAATGTAACAGGCACGCTCGCAAGCGGCTTTGCAGGAGGCGACATCATATGCTGCTTCTATTAACTCCGGCCAACGTTTTAACATTTGGTCAAGAACCCAGAACCGCCTGGCATCGGGTCATAAATAGTGTAGTCTAGAGTGCCATCTGAACCAGGTATTGGCATCAGTTGAGGTCATCGTGCCCCATGTCTAATATTCGAGCTGCGGCAGTTCTTAGTATCTCTCAATGTTCACACCTTCTGGCAGGCTACTGATTTTGTGGAACAATAGCATGTCAACGTCTGTCTTTGCAGATAGACCTAATTGAACAGGATCCCGGCCGCAACGCTCCCTGTGGTGTTCATCAAAATGTTGTCGCTCGAGAGGTACAACGTAAGGGCTTTTGGCTGCCCCACATACAGAACAAATATGAAACCCTAGTTCGTGGCGCCTCCACTAGCCTTTGCAAGCCCTGCCTCGCCAAGATTCACAAGCTGTATTCCTTGGCCACGCAACATGTGGGTCTCCGTACTTACCTATTTTGAATGCTTTGCCACCTCGATGATGTTTCAATAGACGACCCGCAATCAGAACTGGCATTGAGAAGCGAAGGACCTCGTCCTCAGTAATGCGACCTTCATGCGCAATATCTAGGTCAACAATTGGCATTGCATAAAGTGTTTGGAAACCCGTTTGACCATATGCTGAGGCAACGCCTTCGCGAGCAACAAACCCCTGCTCTGGGTCAACTGACAGTAATTCAATTTGACCTTCAGTTCCTGCACCTAGATGGTAGCGTGAAACGTAGAAGGTTCCTCGATTTGCATACAGCCTATTCCCGGGCACAAACTCTCCCAACGCAACGGCTTGTGACCTCGACAATTCAAACGTGACTGGACCAGACCTCTGAGAAAATCCTGATGCTGCTGAAGCCGTGATCCCGCCCTCGTACATGCCATACCCTGGAAGAAACCTTCGGTGCTCAGAACGGCAAGCGTATAAGTCGATCGTTCACGACTCGTGATATCTCAATAAAGTCGTTGCACCGCCGCAGCATCTGCCGCTCTTCTTGGTCGAGTTTCCTAGTCTCTTTCTTGCGGTGCAGCTCTTTCTGAGTATCAAGCGCCCAGTCTAGCCGCTTGTGAAGCCTCGATATCACTAATGACAATTCGTCCGGAGTGTCTGTATCACGGCCTTAATCCGCCCCTATCTACCAACCCCATTTGTTTCGTCTGGTCAGAATTTCACGAAGTGGGAAAGAACGTTTTTCGTCAAAGTAGTACATTGTTGGTCAAGCAAAGTACCAAGTGACGCGGTAGTTTGTGGATCTGTCTTATAACTGTTGTTGGAATCCAGCAAGTAGTCACGAATGAACGGCGGGAACAAAACACTGAGCACTGTTTGAATGTGTCTTGCTTGTTCGGTATTGCCGTGAGACAATTGCAACAATTCAGTAAGTATCGTTGCCCTTATATGCTTTTCAAGCATGACCGGATTTCGCAAATTGAACGCCGGCGCAGCGATTGAACCACTAAGCAACCTTAAGGGATCCTCAAAGAAGAACCGATCGTGATTGGCTCTCCTGCAATAAGTGCTGATTACAGCCATGCGCTCCTGACGTCCGGCACGACCGGCACGTTGCCAGTAATTGCTTGATTGTGGGGGCACGTTCCGGAGTAAGACCATGTCTAGCGCGCCTATATCAACTCCCAACTCCAAGTGTGGGAGTTGCAACCAAGCAGTTTGTTCTACCCTTTGCCGATTTGAAGTCTTGCTCAACCTTTGCCCTGACCGTTCCGGGAACCTGAGCGGTGTGTTCTTCCGCATTGACCATGGTAAAGGCACGGTCCATAATAGAGACGTTATAGTCCTCAAAATTTGGTTCTTCGTGGACGACCGTTCCATCACAGTTTCGTTGCATGCAGAGGTTTTGGGGAGATGGTCGTGATGTAACGCGTTGACACTTCTTGCATCTGAAACGCCCACTCTGTTCTACTACCTTAATGCAATCCGAGTTGAGCTGCCAGACTTCGTCTGCGAGCGTTTTACCTCGGGAGTCAAGTAGAATGACATTCTCAAGCAACTTCAAATTCGTTGTAAGAATGTCCCAAAGGAATTCTGCCCATTTCATGGCGTCAATGTTGCTTTGACCTCGCGTCCATTTTCGCAGAAGAACTTGGAGCGCACCGGAACCTTTGTCATTAACGAGATTCCGCCAACGCTTCGCCCTTGCTCGATTCTGCGCGAGGGGTTTTAAGACAAGCCCTGTCGGCGTAAAATCGCGCAATGGGAGAATTCCACTTTGAAGATATGGACTGTCCTTCGGGTGATAGCGCGAATAGATGGGGTCATCCGGCACGAACAGCATTCGGCTTCTTCGCCAGTTGTCTAACAACGACGAAATTCCTTGCACAGCGTCCTCGGGTTCCATGCCCACCATCGCTGCCCATGCGGAAACACCTGAATCTTCAGCCGTGATGCCGTTGTACTCGAGCCGCGCTAAGCCAAGAGCTTCCAATACTTCTCGCTTACGAAGTCCGGAAGTAAATTCACGCAGCACCATATACCCAAGTGCCTTGCCCACGCGAACCCACTCGTTTCGTTGCTCGAAGATGATGGCTGCATCCTCCTCAAACATTTCAGGTAACAGCGCTTCTGCGAGTTTCTTGTCACGTTGGAAGCTACCTTGGAGCTTGTCAGTAAGATCATTAAACGAAAGTGGCTGATCAGCTTTGCGTATCACCTCCAACATCATATGACGCAACCGGATGCGTCGGCCATGATCTTGAATCCAGCCCGCTCGAAAAGCCGCATCCTGACGACTATCCGCAAAAACAACCAACTTCCTGTGACCTTCCGGGGCCGCATTGATCATTTCCTGTGCAAGAATGTGAACGTCTGACACAGTAACAGCGCGCACCGACCTCACTGGCTCGAGCGTTCTGCCCCCAATCTTCCGGGACAATGCACGACAGGTCGGGCAACTCGAGACCTTCTCGCCTATCAAATAAGTCGGGAGCAGTGCAGCCAGATGACCACAGCCTTCAGCTAAGCACTTTTCTCCCGGATTTGTATGCAACGCTCCACAATCTCGACAGAGATACGCCTTGGTGAGTTTCCTATCTGCCGCGCTTTCTTCATCTTCGTCGCCTTCTTCCAATAGGCGATTGGTCATGACTAACTTTGTGCCTGAATCAGCTGATGTCGGCCCCCACCACGCATTTCCACCGCGGAGTAAATCACCTTGTGCATTGCCATTGAGCAATTCGACTCGGCGTCCTGTCTGATTTAGCTCAAGGTTCTCATACTTCCGTTCAAAGTAGTGCTGACCGCACTCACGACAGACGAGCACTGGAAATAGCGCACTATCTCGTGCGAGCGGCCTTGCGTCTTTGCCATGTTTGATTGAGGGGTAGAGCTCGACTCTCGTGGCATCAGCATCGCCTCCAATCCCAACAACCATTTCCTCTAAGCCGCGGATGAAGAAGTGAACCTTGGGTCGAAGCAATGACTCATCATCTTTCCGGGCCGCAGCGCCGAGCGCAAGATACGCCAGCAGTTCTGCGTTAGCCAGGCTCCTGAGGAAGACGATTGGGTTTCAGCTGATTTGAGACAATCCACGCGCCTTCCACAAGTTCTTGCGGAGCCTTGGAGCGTTCTCGGCGCAATAGACGTAATCATTCCCAATGAGGTGGTCAAAGAGCGAGGTTCTCCAATCTTTGCCCGGTTCAAACGTTTTGCCTGTCAGCCATTCCACTTCGGACTTGATGACGGCAATGTCAGCTTCCTCACCGAGTGCAGTCATGAGCCGATTCACTCTTTCCATGCCGTTGCCTTGCGGAGGTTCCGGCCGATATCTTTCTTGCGGCCATTCCCGTTGGACGTATGCCTCGCCTACCAAGCTAACGTTGGCTTCATCAACGCCGAAGAAGCGTGACGCAAAGCGTTTGGCAGCTCCGTCATCATCTGCTTTCTGCGGATCGGTCAAAGTCGCCGATGTGCCAATGCAGATAACCTCTTCAGGTGACTTTCGGGCCAATCCTCGAATTCGTCTGATCAAACACGCGACTTCCGCGCCAGCGGCGCCATCGTATGTATGGGCCTCGTCAAATACAAGGTACTTTAACGGCGCGCTCGCAAACAGCAAGATATCAGGCAAGCGTGTTGCCAGAATTTCCAACTGTCTGTAGTTTGTGATTAGAATCCGAGGCTTGCGCTCGCGGATTTCTTCTTCAGACAGGCACTCTTCTTGGGGTGCAAATGCCCGTGCCGCTCGGTCACGCCTTCTTGCCTCCTCGAGTCGTCGTTCACGCTCCGCTAAGAATGCGGTACGGTCGCTACCGTCGAAACGGTCAACCAAATTACTGTGACCTGTCTTGGGTGTGCTGCCAATCCATTGCCCGAACGTGATACCGGTTCCTGCAAGGATCACCCGTAGGCGCTCAAGCTGGTCATTCGCAAGCGCGTTCATCGGATAGATTAGCGTTGCGGCAAGTCCTTCGACATTCCCTTGGTCTCGTTGACGCAATAAGTCATCAATGATCGGATAGAGAAAAGCCTCGGTCTTACCTGAACCTGTGCCTGTAGAAACCAACACGTGCTTGCCTGTCTTGACCGCTTCAAACACCATTTGTTGGTGGCGGTACATGTTCGGGTAACCGATTAGGCCCGGCATAACCGGATGCAGAATCCTTGTCCGCGAGTGCCTTGATCGGAGTCACCTTTGGCAGGAAGCCTCGGACAACGTAATGTACGGCCCCTTGACCAACGGCATATCCAGCGGCGTAGGTGATGCCAAGATACGCCGTGCCTGCTCCGCTAAATCGGGATCAGACATTGGGAACGCTGTCAACAGGTACCGTCGGAACTGGTCGGCTACTTGGTTTGCAAAGACTAAGGGATTTATGGGCATGGATTGTTTTCTATCTATCCTTCAATATCTCGATAGACTCGCGAATAAGTTTGGCGTAGCCCGGTGGCACGCTCAAGTAGGTTTTAGAAATTTTACTCGCGAGTTCAGCATTCTCATGAATCCATAGCAATGGGTCAAGGCCTTGGTGCCAACGCAGATTGTGAATGAGCTGGCCTAAGCCAGAGTCTTCTCTGTAACCAATCTTCTTCAAGAGCACATCGGTCATGATGGTCATGTTGACGTGAACATCCCAGCTACCTTGAGGTGGAGTGCGGATCGAAAGAGTGTGTGACAAATACTCTTCCTCTGTAACTTTCAAAGAATCGTCCATAACTTGCGACCTATTTCCTTTTCTTGCCCTTACGGAAGGGGCTGCACATATCGTGCGGCCACAGTGACTGGGTTAATTGGATTTCCCGCGGCATCTTTGTCAAAGCAAACGCCTGCTTGTAGATAAGTAACCGAGTAATAGTATGGATCGAGCGAATATACCGAGAATCGACCTCCGCTACGCTGTTCTAGTGCTGCATACTTTCGATTGCGCCCAGCGTCCCATGACCACAATTCTGCTGTCCATCCAGCTTTCAATGCTACCTCTATGAGTTCGGGAAAACTTGTGCCAAAGTCCGAATTCTTGCCGTCACCCGTTGCCAGTACAAGTGTCTGCGGTGCTTTATGTTTCAGGATAGACATTGTAATCATCAAATGCAGATTTTCCATCTACACCCTGTTCACCCACTTTCCCATTGTCTTTCAAGACCCGAGTCAAGAAGGTTTGTCTTGTAGTTGTTTCGTTTCGCGTACTCCCCTGATCTAGCCCCGGGAAACTGTACCACTTTGAAAGTTAGAGAATGGTGGTATATTATGGGTGAAGGAGGCTGGTATGGCACGAGCTAAGTACAGGCCGGAGCAGATCATTCCGATGCTTCGGGAAGCGGAAGTAGAGATTGGGAAGGGGATGACGGTTCGGGAAGTGTGCCGGAAGCTGGGGGTTCAGGAGAACACGTATTATCACTGGCGTCGGGAGTACGGGGGGTTGAAAATGGATCAGGCGAAGCGGCTGAAGGAGTTGGAAGTCGAGAACAGCCGTTTGAAGCGTGTGATCGCGGACTTGACGTTGGACAAGCAGATTTTATCTGAAGCGGTGCGGGGAAAATCTTAAGCCCAGCGGATCGTCGCAGAACGGTTCTGGCGGTTCGCCATTCGCTGGGCGAAGACAGAGTGTCGGAGCGGCGGGTGTGTCGGGTGTTGGATCAATGCAGAAGCAGTCAGCGCTATGTTCCGGCGCGGCGTTCCGACGAGAACGAGTTGACGTCACTGGTGATTGCGTTGGCGTGTCAGTACGGCACGTACGGCTATCGCATCATCACAGGGTTGATCCGCTTGACGGGTTGGCGCGTCAATCACAAACGGGTTGAACGCATCTGGCGTCAGGCGGGACTGAAGCTGCCGCGCAAGCAGCCGAAGCGCAAACGGTTATGGTTGAATGACGGATCGTGCATCCGTCTGCGTCCGGCGTATCCGAACCACGTATGGAGCTACGACTTCGTGACGTGGCAGACGGCGAACGGCAGAGCGTTTAGAGTGTTGTCCGTGCTGGATGAGTACACGCGGGAGTGTCTGGCGCTGTTCGTCGCACGACGGATCACAGCGGATGACGTGCTGGCACAGTTGGAAGAGCTGTTCTTGTTCCGGGGCACACCGGATCATATCCGCAGTGACAACGGACCCGAGTTTACGGCGCAGATGGTACGGGGCTGGCTGGCGAGGTTGGAAGTGGAGACGCTGTTCATCACACCGGGCAGTCCGTGGGAGAACGGCTATGTGGAGAGCTTCAACTGCAGGCTGAAAGAGTTCTTGAAAGGCGAGATATTCGACACGCTGAAGCAGGCGCAGATCCTGATCGAACAGTGGCGGGTGCATTACAACACGGTCAGGCCGCATAGCTCCCTGGGCTACAAGCCGCCCGCCCCGGAAACGAAAAAACAATTACTTCCGTCTCCGCTACGCTACGACGGAAGTAACCGATGTAATCCTGCAACTGGTACAGAAAATGGGGGCGACCATGGAAATCGGGCTACCTAGCGCAGTGGTGTCATTCGTTACATAGTCGGGATATTCGTAGCGATTAACAATAGTGGTGTCATGGATCAGACTATCAATTATAGTATCAGGAGTCACGATGAACCATCCGTTGTGTGCACGACCAGCGTCAAACGGGAAGTCCATCATGATCATAAAAGATCCACACCACCATCCTCATTTGCATCATACTGCGAGAAATCAATGTCGTTGTCAATTTCCGCAAGTAATATGGTGGCATAGAAATCCCCAGCAAGTGCGCTGCACCGATGGTCCCCAATCTTCCGGGATCAGCGTAGTAATTATACCTTTCACGCGTCGCACGATTTCGAACATGCACGTCACCTGGAGTCCGCATCGAGAACAAGCTGGCCGTGTGACACTGTTTCTACCCAGTTCACAAGGCTATATTGCCAACTGGGGTCGAGGAACTCGAGTACCATGCAGGAGCTTCTGCGTATGGCGTTGCGTAGATAGAATCCTGCCCGGGATGCAGCCCGATATTGTTAACGCTGTCCCAGACTCCTGCCCAGACCATGCATGCCTTTACAGTCCCGCGCGTCGGAAGCGTGCGTTCTTCAAGTAGCGCGCCTGCATTGTCTGGCGTGCCGCACACGACTTCTCCCCGTGCATCAACCGAACCGATATGCAACGTCAATCCAAGAAAAGCTACAAAGTAACATTCAAGCTAACGAAGCAACAGAAGTTTGCCAACAGTCGATTCCAACTCGTTGTGAGCATAAATGAAGTAAATGCCGCTTGAAAATATTGTTTTGTTTCCATTTGAATCTCCCTTCCAGAGATAAATGACTTGTCTTGCGCTTGATGCAGTGGTGATCGAGTTCCTGGCCCAATACGTTGTGAATGTGAAGTGTGCTCCCTGCCAAGTCGGTGGGAAGTGTGATTTCGAATAACGTTCCAAAACTGCCAAATGTCGGCGAAATCTGCATAGATGGTAAATGTCTCCCCCGAATTGTTCCTTCTTGCGCTCCCGACCACAGCCGCCTGGCTCGGTAGAGTCTCGCAGCTCCATTTGGCGGGTCACGTCGACTTTCAAAATACAGCTCTGACCCGTCCGCCGGGGAGCTTGGGCCAGAATCCCACCATTGCGTGTTGATCGTCGAGTCACAGCGAATTGCGGGGCCAAAACCTGAGTCAGTTCGAACAGAGTAGAGTACTTCAAGGTTATTTCCCCACCACTGGCTATAGACGAACAAATCGCCGTTGGAAGTCAGACATGGAGACGAAAATCCGTCAGGATAGTATAGGTGAAACGCGATTTCTTCGGGTTCTGACCATGAGCCATCCGGCTGTAAGCGGCTCGTGAAGGCCGCGTCTCCGCCTTCATGCATGCCGGGCTGTCCTGTTGAAGTAAAGACAAGGGTTGAATCATCAAAGGATATCTGCCCCGTGAATTCACGCCCGCGATTGATTGGCTCAGGGTAGCTGTTCTTTCGGGGACCAGTCATCCCAGTCCGGTCCGGTTCGATGTGACACAAATATGTCGTAGGAACCTTCATGGTAGGAGACAAAGTAGAGGCGTTGGCGGTCGGACGTGATCGAAGGGCTAAGATTCCGGCCCTCATTATTCACGTTTGGCCCGGCATTGACCGGAGTTGTCCATGTCGAATCGTCAATCCGCTCCGGAAATGTAAACATCATCATCGTTAGGTGCCTTGGTAAATCGTCATGCAAAGGACTTGACCATCTGCCGAAATTGTTGAATAGTAATAACTTCCTGGCGGATCAACATTGATTGGCGGCCGCATCAGCACTGGTTCCGTCCATTGTCCAAATGCTACGGTTTGCACTAAGAACAAGACCGGCGAACCCCACCCGTATCAGGATGGCCTGAAGTCCGGGCAAGATTCGCGTTGTTGCTGTGCTGTTCAACCTGTTCATGTCACTCCCTGACGGTTGGCCTGCAGAATGATCGTTCATTCTAAACTTGTTTCTCAATGGCACGAAATCATTGCGCATAAGGTGTATTGGTCCAGTTGCATGTTGTCGCACGACGCCCCAGCCCATGGGAGGCACCTGGACCGTTATGAACCAGGCAACCCTCCCATGGCGGTCTATTTTACGCAGTAGTGCGTCCAAGCGATTTACCTTATCAGCATCATCTTCTTAGCGTCCGTGAAGTTTGGTGTTTTGATTTGGTAGATGTAGACACCGGATGCCACGGTCAGTCCGGCAGCATTCTTGCCGTCCCAGAGGACGCGGTACGCACCTGCGGCACGGACATCATCAACAAGCGTTACCACTGCCTGACCGAGGATGTTGAACACCCTCAATTCCGCATGCATTGCTTCAGGTAGCTAAAAGCGCATCTCGGTGTTGCGGTCGCACGCGTTGGGGTAGTTTTGATACAACGCGTAGGACGTCGGAATCGGAGACGATTCAGGTTCTGATGAGACCGTCGGGTTGTCGAGGAATCGGGCTAACTCGCGCATCCTGTTCTTGAACTCGCGGATCGATTCTGTCCGCACAAACGAATACTTCTGGCTTAGGTCATGCGTGCTTCTGCTTGCCCGATAGAGTCCGGTCGCGTCGGCCAAAGCACAGAGCGAGTCACGTGTTGTTGGCGAACTCTCAATCAGGTCCTCCAGCCCGCGCAATGCTGCCGTGACATTTCCTTCGTATGCCAGGGCAACACAGGATTTCCTTTGCATCAAGGCTTGAAGGCTTTTGTCTTTAGTTTCAATTGCGCGCTGCGCTAAGAACGCTGACACGGCATGCTTGCCCTTGTCTTGCTTTGCCAAGCCAACAAGCTGGACGACCGTCGCTGGAATCAACGGCGATGAGGCATTCTCTTCGATGAACCGTTTGCCCATCTCGATTGCAGCTGACTCTGACCCAGAGGCTCGGGCCAGATCGCGAAACTCTCGCCATTGGATGAGTTCGGAGTGATGCTGCGCCAGTGTGGAAGCTTTTGAAGTAGTGCGCTTGGTCAGGCTGGCACTCTTGTCAAGAGGCAGTACCGATTCACTTTTTGTTGATGCTTCCGTCGAGAATGTGCCGTCAATGCCATCTTCAGCGATAACAATCAAATCTTGCGGGCCTGTCGAACTGCCACTTCCGCCGCCGCATTCGATGAACTGTGCCAGTGACGAATCAACCGTCCATTTTGCAGGGTTAGAGGGATAGAGCTTGGCAAAGAAACCGCTATCCGCCGGGTCTAAGGGTGCCCAAGCGTTGTATCATTGTCTTCGAATTGGCAATTCTCAATGGTAACGCCGTCGCTATAGACGACCGTCATCCCCGATCCCTGGCCGGAGTAATTGTCAGCATTCCCGCCCATGGATTCGAACCTGCAGTTCGAGACCGTGCAGGAATCAATCAGCCCGTGGATCCACAGACCATCCTCGAAACCCACAAAGGTGCAGGAATCCGCGTAGAACACAGGACTTCGTCCACCGGATATGATTTCGACGTTCCAATTTACCCAACCTTTGCCGATTAAGTCAGCATTGTTCATGTAAATGTTGGCGCGTCGAGACTCAATATTCACCCAGACCGTCGTCGAGTCCCACTCCAGCCTTACTCGATTCTCAGGTTCACCTTGGATGTACATCTTAGCTGGAGGATAGTTCAGATCCCAACCCTGCACAAGTATCGAACCTGCACCCCGGAAGCGAATCGTTGGGTCCTCTGCGCCGGGATGCGGCAAGATGGTGAGGCGGCCATTGGGCTGTGCGACGGTGATTTCACCTTCCACTGTTGCGGGTGCATACATCACCACGCTATCGGTAATGCTGGTCTGCGTCCACCCTTCATTACTTCAAGCGCCTTCTGGGCAGAATCCAAGTAGGCAATGCAGTCCGAGGCCTTATACTCGGCTGACTGCACACGCAGCAGACGTACACTCAGCATCTGTTTCTGGGCACGCGCCGCGACACGATCAAAGCGCGTCGGTGTGTTTTGAGCCAGCGAATCCAGAATCTTCGCTGCATTGGTGGAATCGTCCAGTTCGGCCCAGCACCAAGCCTGGCCTTCTTTGATCCACCGCTTCAATGATAAGCTGGACACGTTATTGTACAGCGTGGCCAGTGTATCCCTCACCGGCCCGAATGCTTTGTTCTGTGCAAGATTTACCGACAGGAGTCGATCCACGGCGGACAGAGCGTAATCTGAACTCTGCGAATTGCGAATCATGGCCTTGTAACCCGAATCAGCACGGGTGTATTGACCAGAAAGCTCGGCGTTGTGCGGAAGCAGGAATATTTGGACAAGCGAATCGTGAACCGAGTTGTCCGCTGTGAATGTTGGGCACAATGTGCGAGAGGAGTCAATCCGGACCAAAGTGACATTGGATGGCAACTTGCTCTTGATTGCAGCAGTGTCCGTACTACCCCAATACACGTCCGCCCAACGGTCAGATCCAACCTGATCTTCCCAGTGTACCAGTCTTCCGTCACCTGTCGTATCCCAAATGCAATTGTTGCCGTTCCAAAGTGCTAGGGCAGTGCGGTCTCGTAACGTAATCTGGCCTTCATAGGGAATTGTCGCATTGTGCTCGATCCTGTTTCCCTGCCACTGCCACAGAGTGTCGCCGACTGTCTTGACCGAGGTCAACATTATCGTACCACCATAGGCCGTGATGCCCGAGCCGATATTGGACGCCACTTCGGTGCATTCCATGAACAGGTTGGAGCCTGTGTAAAGTCCGATTCCACCTGCCACGCCGTCGCCGCCGTTATCATTCACGAAGCAATCTTCCAAATAGAAACTTGCTCGGGATAGGCCTTTGAGGCCGGGGCCTGTATTGTAGTTTGCGACGACGTTAAGCAGTTCAACTGTCGAGAGGTTCGTCGCCGCGATGCCGACCTCATTGGTCGTTACAGAACAGCCCACCGCTTCAAACCACGCGCCGTTGTTGACCAGCGCACCGTAGAGGTTGTCGTGAAAGACGCAATGCTCCGCGTATCCACGCGACCGGTCCAGAAGCAGACCTGCGACCGCGCCCGAAATGCTCACATACTTCAGTGAACAGGCTGCCATCTGGCTGTCGGCTTCACAGTGAATGCCTTCCCACGGAAGACTATCCACCACCGCTTTGAACACGATTCCCGTTGAATCATTGCCGAAGGCCTTCAGCTTGCCGCCCTTCTTGACAATCAGTTGGCCGCTTTCCAAGAACGACAGTGCGCTGCCCGGCAGTATCGTCAATGTCGCGCCATTTTCGACAATCAGCTTGTTGAACGTCGCCGTGCCGGTAATTTCCGTGGGGCCTTTTACGAGAACCGAGTCTTCAAATGCGGCCTCGTTGAACTGCGCTTTGGAGTCTCCTGTAGCGTTCTTGAGCACCAGCGCTTCGCCCGTGCCCTCGTGGAAAGTCACGTAGTTCTTCACGACCACACCGACGCTGTCAAAGATACCCTTCCACTTACAGGTGTCGCACAACGGCTTCACATGAATGTAACTTGTGTCGGTGCCGTTGAAAACAATCTGCGGCGCTTGATTCCCGGAGCCCGTCCACGTTGTCGTGACTTTGGCATCGTCGCCGACGTAAAGCGTCGCATGCTTGTACCCCGGCAGCGGTTGAAACACCAGCTTACCATTCGGAGCAACCTGGTGTTCCTTCGTAATCACCCCCGGCAGCCAGAATGTGTCCGGCTTGACGATTGCATCGTCCTTGCGACGCTCGAAGGTGAAGCAGTTGCGTTCACCGGCTTCTGCATCTGTCCATTTGGTACCGTATGGCGGATAAGAACCATAGCGTCCCAAATCATCAAACGACCACACGCGATACTCCACGTAGCCGCCAGTATCCGGCAGACTCAAACTGAAATCGTACGTGCTGTCTGATTGAGAACCTTTCTTTGAAGTCTGCCATGATGTCGTTCCGTCGAAGCGGTACTGTAGCACCACACTATCAACCTCAACCGTGTGATCCTCAGGGTAAGGGACCGGATATGAACGGAACGTTGCATTGGCCACGGAATCGTTAGCAAGAACATAGCGATCAAATGCTACCGTTGGTGTAGAAATCGGGTCGTTCTTCCACCAGAGTTGAAGGAACTCCTCGCGAGCTCGAAATTCGGCCCAGTCCGGGGACATTGTACCTACGTCATATAGCAGGCCGCCGCCAGTAAACCTAATGGTGTCCTCGCGAAGGAGGGAACAAGCATGGGCGATGCCTCGATAGAGTGGGAAGCGGTCCTGAAATTCTTCGTCATCCACGCGCGCTTCAGGCAAGAAGGTAAACATCGCCTCCCAGTTATTGCTATTTCCCAGTACGTCGGCAAAGGCGTCCACAATGCCAGTCGCCTGATTGTCAGTCTGCACTTCTTTTGACCACCAATCTACGAACACAAGAGGCTGCTCTTTCGAAAACTCGGAGAAGTTTGTCGCAGACATGTCGTAACCGCCCAAGGGAGCAAACGGATTATTTACACGAGAAATTAACTGCCCGTTGTGGTAGGGGTTGAACATATCCGCGAAGAGCAAAAGAGGAATAGTTGAGTTCAGCCTATCGTTTATCCGGTCATTGACGTGAGCGTTGAAGTCTGCGTACATGTCCCCTATGTTCCAGTCGTTTGGGCTGCACAAGAGCGAGTCCATAAGAGACCACCCAAGGAATCGACACTCGTTGTATCGATTGAACGACCCTTGGAACGGAGTACCTGGCCCTACTGAATTCCACAGATCGTTAACGGCTCTCATGTTGTTCGCGATACTCCCTGCATATTCACCCGCATCGTGGATTACATCGCGGTACCCTATCCTTACCCTGTCACAGGTATCGGTCTGCCCGCTACTAAGATAGAAGACTTGAAGTGGATTAAGCGTCTCAAAGAATGCCGGCAATGCCAATGGACATGCCGCATGATAATAGAATCTACCTCTGAAGTTAGAGGAACTATCAAGGTCTTCAAGTGTCAGGCCACACTCGTTATCAATCATCGATGACCACAAACGGAGGCGAGGATGATACCATACTGCCCTGGCATCACAATTGGCAACCTGCAATTCCTCAAGGCGAAGTCCATTCTCATTTAGATCGCAGAGTTGCGTCCATCCGTTAGAATCCAGGCGATCCAGTACTATTTTTGCAAAGTTGGGGTCCAGCCTCCCATTTCCTGCGTCCAACACGTAGAAGAAAGTAGTTATCAGATTCGTAGAGCCGCATCCCGTCAAAGTCGACGCGCGCATTCTCAGCGCCGATATTCTTGAACAAGAATGTCATGTAGTCATATTTCAAGCCATAGCTGTAGAAGACGACACTTAGCGTTTCCCATGCATTTGAAGTAACCTTGCGTTTGAATCGCAGAGGTTTCGAGTGGTGTTTTACGTCGAAGATTCGGAAATCCTCGAGTCCCACGGTGTCGTTGGGCAGTCCGTTGCTGTCGGCGGGCATTTGGGATTCTATCCACACTTCGGCTGAATCGCCACTGTTCAATCGCACGCGGAACTCTAACACAAGTTGGCGCATCGGCAGCCCGACTGTGTCCTGCAGCTGCATGTAACGAGAAATACTCGACGTGGCGTTATTGCCCATGTTGGGGCTACGGGCAAAGAAATTCCCGCCTTCGTCATTAATTGTCCAGAGACCAGCTGGGTTCCACCTCTCAAATTGTGTGAATGACTCAAAACCGAAATTTGTCTGCGGATATTCTGTTGAATCGGGGAAGATCCCAATATTCGTTCCCGCAGCATTGATTCCCCTAAAATGTACCTCTTTGTATATATATGCGGAGGCATTAGCACGCTTCTTCTGTGCTTCAGTAGAACCACCCCATGAGCCCGTGCCTTGATACCAGTCCATACCCAGATCTTCCCATGTGTCCGGGTGCTCCGAGAACGTATCGCCAATTGCTAAACGCTGAAAGATAGTGCTTGCACCTGGACTCTTGCCGAATTGGACAAATCCGTTTCCTTTGTTCTGCAACAGCAGGTCGCGCGCGCCCTCAAGAATTGCATCGGCGTGGGCCGTTGACGTCGGCCAAGGCGAAGTCGAGTTCAGGTCAAAGGGTTCGCCAATGATCCGGCGAGGAAAGGTAGGGAAATCCATGATGCTTGCGGACTGCGCGTGCTTTGTAAATTCAGGAATAGGCGGTGGCGGCAACGCTTGATCGAACGACTCGATGCCAAATAGAATGCCTCTTGTGCGGTTCGCAATGATGAAGGATACGAATTTCTCAAATCGTTCCTCCGGCGCTGCCAATTCCGGCTCTCTTACCCAAACGCCATACGCTTCATCCTGTTCTAAAAGCCGATGAGTCTGCACCCCATAATAGGCATCGGCAACCCAGTTAACTGAATCAACCATTGATGGGACACATGTTAGGAGTATTTGGTCCATTCCGGGCAATTCAATGCGAACGTGTGTGAGGTCCATGATGGAATTTATCCGCTTCGGCACTCCAATAACCGCCGTTCGAGACAACCGGTCGGCAAGCTCCTGCGCGGGCCATTCAAGGGAGTCGCCAACATAACAGATTGCAATGCTATCTGAAAAATGGTGAAGCGAACCTGGCCCATCCGACCTAATGTACTGAATCGCCGGAACAACCTGTTCCCAGCCAGCGATTGCCCTGATAATACCGAACGACACTACCAACGCCGCCCAGCGAAATACAAAGACTTGTTTCATGATTTTCTCCCAATGAAGATTGGCTACCGAAGCAATAACAGTTTTGTAGTTTTGTAACCAGAACCTGCTGAAAGTGTTGCGAAATACAGTCCTGTTGCCCATGCCGTTGTTCCTACCCGCTGTCGGTGCTGCCCTGCGCTTAAATGGCCAAGATCAATCCTCTCGATTTCTTGTCCAAGTACGTTCCGAACTCTAATTTCAACATCTGTGCTGCGCGGAAGAGTGAACGTTAGCGTTGTTGTCGGATTAAACGGATTCGGGTATGACCTCATCGCAATATCTGATGGAATGGGCCTATGACCCGCAGCACTGGTCGTATCCGCTGTGGTGTCAATTGCGAAATGTTGTACAAAACCGCTCGACAACCCATTGTCGCCAGGTTGGATGGCATTAGGTGTCGTCGGAAAATCTACGGAGAGTGTTTTGCCCACCATCCAAAGGCAGTCTGGGTTTGAAACGCTGACTGCGCGATACATTTCATAGTGCCCGCCTCCGACATAGGAACAGTAGAGAAGCTCGGTAAGTCCAAGGTCAAACTTGACAACAAAACCATCAGAGCTTCCCCTCAATCCTGCCTGGTAACAATCGTTTGTGACAGGCAAATCATCGCTGTCCGTGGTTCCAACTAAGGTGACTGTTGAATCATGCACCCAGTTCGTATTCAGAGCAAATTGTTCATATCTGGTCCCGCCGAAAAATGTGCCGATGAAAATGTTGTGCTCAGGAATAATTGCAGAAATGAAAGCCTTGGTCGTCAGCCCGTTAGGACCGGAAGTATCGTAAGCGTCGGTCGAAACTGGAAAGTTGATCGAGTAAGTCCAACCGGCTACGTAAAGCACGGAGTCTTTGACGGCAAGTGCATTGGGCATATCCGTATCCACGCCGCCGAGGTAGCTGCAGTATTCAATGGTTGGTGGTGCGAAAGTGAATCCTGCCAACATCATGTCGCCCCATCCGCTGCTGTCGCCGCACACAGACTGAAAGGCATTATCTGTCACTGGAAGATCGACGCTTTGCGTGCGTGCAAGCAGCCAAAGAGTTCCACTGTTATCAAATTGAAATCCATCGGTCCAATACTCCTGATCGCTGCCGCCGAAGTAAGTGGAAAACTCGACTTCGTGCGCGTCTATGTCATACATCCAGATAAAGCAATCGCTTTCCTGACGCACCGAAGAAAACGCATCCGGCGTGGTTGGGAAATCTGTCGAATAGGTTTTACCTGCAGCATACAGAATTCCGTCTGTTCCTATTTCGAGCGCGGATATCCCGTCGTTGCCGTTCCCTCCAAGATAGGAACAATAGCTCAAGTCCGTAAGATCGGACGAAAGTCTTACCATTATTCCGTCACCGAACTCATCAATCACCGTGTCATATGCATCCGGCGTCAGCGGCCAACCGTCATCATACGCACCGCCAACCATCCACAAACCGCCCCTTGCCGAATCATAGACCATATCCACAAAGCCTGCATTGGAATGCGGATCTTCGCTGGTTTGTATTTCGCCGAGAAGTGTTGACGCAATGAATTCCCCGTCTGGCCCAAAATGACAGCAGAAGTGACGATGTCCCGGAAACAGGCCCGTCTCATCGTAGGCGCCCGGTGTCGTTGGAAAGCCCGACATGGCATCAGTAGAGCCAGCGACATACACTCCGCCGTCGGGAGCTGGACAAACCACATGACACTCGTCTTCTGCGCCTCCTCCCAAGTACGTCCCATACAGCAGCGGATCCACGACCAGTTCCATCGTCGAATTATATCCGTCAAGTTCGAACCCAACGCGATTGTCATCCACAACACGATAGCTCGATTCGACGCGCTCCTGCATCCGCGACACCTGTTGAAACGCAAACGGTGCTTGCTCTTTCATTTCGCCCAGCGATGTTGTTAGCACCAAGTTTCCTTGCGCATCAATTCTGAGGGGCGCGTCCAATCCCAAGTACTCCATTTGAATTTGCGCTGGATCAGCACCGGGTTTGACGTAATAGACGGTTTCTACGCCTTGGTGGTCGGCGCGGTATTCTACGTCAATCCCCGGCCAGACTTCGGGGACGAGGATGGTTTGGTAGTGACTAACTCGGCTGCGCCATTTTGTGCTGTCGCGGCCAAGGAAGTAGTTGGAGTAGTGCGCCAGCTTACCCTCGCCCATGCTTGTTAGGTTCTTGTTAGCCCCGTTGTAGTGAATCTGCACCACATGCCCCCGCACCGTCAACGAGTCGCGGTCCTCATGCCTGTCCATCATGTCCATCGGATTACCCGGATCACGGGGCCTTGGGTAACGCTTGAACTCCCGAAAGTCCACAGTCAGCCCTTTCGGCGTCACATAGTACACTGCGCTGCCGACTTCGCATTTGAAGGAAAAGTCCCCTTCCCATTGGCCTTCGTTGGCGATGAAGTATGTGTTACTTGGTGCGTTCACGGTGATTGGGCCAGCTAAGACGATTCCGCCCAAAAACAAAACCGCGAACCCTACCCGCTTCAGGATTGCCTGAAGTCCGGGGAAGATATCGCGATATTGTTTCAATGCAATTCAACCTGTCCATCTGCTCCCGTCCGGTAGGTTGAGGTGTCGTGTGTGTTTCAAGCTACACTCCGTTTCTCAAATTGTCAATGCGTTGCAATAAAGCATCATCGCCGCTTATTTGCACGTTTTTTAAACGGTTCAATTTAATCCTCACTTTGCCCGAATTACCCATACTTTTTTTCGAGAGGTGAACTATGTAAATGGACAAATTGCATCTATTTCAGATGTGAACAAGGAGCCCCGCCTGCACGAGGCTCCTTGCCCGTGTCTTACCGACTACCTGATCAGCATCATCTTCTTGGCATCCGTGAAGTTCGGTGTTTTGATTTGGTAGATGTAAACACCGGATGCCACGGTCAGTCCGGCAGCATTCTTGCCGTCCCAGAGGACGCGGTACGCACCTGCTGCACGGACATCATCTACAAGCGTTACGACTTCCTGACCAAGAATGTTGAATACCTTTAGTTCAGCGTGAATCGCTTCCGGCAGATCGAAACGAATCTCGGTGTTGGGGTTGAAGGGGTTCGGGTAGTTCTGGTAAAGTGCGTAGGACACCGGAATTGCAATATCTTCTACGCCGTCAATCGCTGCATTCTTGGATCGTTGGTGCTGGGCAATCAACCGCAAGATTCGGCGGTACATTTCCAGTGCACTGGACGACTGGTTTTCCGGATGACTGGTGGAAAGTTTCGTGTCCTTCTTAGCAAACAGAAGATGCGTTGCCTCGATTGCCGCAGTCAAAGAATCGTGCCGTGATTCCGGATGGGTGATGATATCGTCGTAAGCGTTCATCGCTTCCTGATGACGGCCTTCCAACGTCATTGCATCGAGCTTCAGGAACTTAGCCGCGCGCTTGACTCTTGGTGATTCAGAACGCGTCTCAACACCAGCGAAGAACTCCACGAGCCCGCTTACCTGCCCAGACTTTCGTGCTGACACCATGAGCCGCGACAATGCAGCTTCATTTCGCGCATCGTTGAGGTTCTGATTCACGAATTGCCCAAACTTCTCCTTGGCCATGGCATAGCGTCCGCCCTTTTGGTCGGCCAACGCATCCTGATACTTGCTCTCCAATGCCATTGATTTGCTTGCAAGATTCGACTTTGCTGAAAGTGGCCAAGACTTTGTCATCTGACCGAGTGGTACTTTTCCTCCGCCGTGAGACGAAGTGCCGTAGGTCTGCTGGTCCGGCCTGACCAATGCAATTGGTCCGCCGCCCGGCATACTAAAGCCCTGACCAACACCGCAACTGGCTAATGCTACGGCGGGTTGATCCCAGTCCCAGAATCTGGAAGTATCCGGCTCAAAGTAGTCTTGGAAGATCGATGTGTCTGGTGTCCACGGATACCACAGATTGCCGCCGACATCCAGTGTATCGGTTTCATCACCGGTATAGACGTATTGTCCCGTGGAATCGAATAAGTAGAAGCCGTTTCCGCCATCCACCAGTTCGAAATTCTCCATGGCGCTGCCTTCCAGAAGAATACCCGCCTTGTCCGCGAAGACATTGCCAGCATCATTGCTGAAATCAACGACGCCATCCAGAATCAGGACTTCGGAAGTCGAATCGCCACCATTGTAGCTGAACTCGCTGCAAGTGATGGAGGCAGATGATGTCACGCCCCAACTCAATAGGCCGGTGAGGTCATTGGCAATAGAGTTGGTGCCGGAGACCACAGTCTCCAGCGGTTCATAGAGCACGATGCCATTGCCGCCGTTGTTGTAGAACCAGCAGTCTGAGATTTCAATATCACCGCCATAGACCACGAATGAACCATCGTCCCACGACATCCCCAGATCCCTGAATACACAGTTGCGCAGGTAACTCGTGCTGACGTCTGTTCCCATCGTGGCAAAGAAGCCATCGGAAGATTCGAATGTGCAATGATCCAGCTTGATCTCCGGATTGCCCAAGAATCCTGGCTCAAAGGCGACTAGATTGGTTCGGAAAGTTGTGTAGCTGGCCGTCAGGATGGCGTCGTTCAGATAGATGTGCTGCCATTCCAGAGTGTCCACCGCAGCTTCAAATGTGATTGGCATCGATTCAGTGCCTAAAATCCATGCTTTGGCCCGATTGTCACCCTGTCCACAGCTTCCGATAACCGTTATTGCAACGCCTTCCGCCATGGTGACCGTATGGTCCGATGCGCCCGGCCATGGTTTCACGACAAGTCTGCCCAAGCAACCCACGTTGATGTTGTGCGTGAGCGTCGTCGGAGCCCAGATGGTCACGCTGTCGGCGACGATAGAAGTGTCCGCAATTTCAAATGACAAGAAGTGCGTGGCTCCGCTATCCGGAGTCGTAGTATCAGCTCCTGCCGGGCTCGTTATATAACGCCCATGCCTGTCCTTGGCCCACCATATGTAGCTGATCAGGCCGCCCTGATCCCCGACTGACACGGTCCAGTCATAAATGCTGTCCGTCTCGATTGTATTCTGGCGGAACGTTGTCCAATTAGTGCTGTCCGGGAATAGCCGGTACTTGAAACCAACTTGAGTAATCGTGTCGTTGGTGACCGAGCCCAAGTAGTTTTGTACATAGGCTTTCAGTTCGAAGTCAATTGAGCCATTTGGATCCTCGATGACATCGTCCATCTGGTCTTCGGCGCGCAGGTAACTATAGACCCACTTCGAAAGGGAGTCCTGCATCATGAAGTCATCAATGAATGTCGAATCATTCACGGACTCCGGATAGAAACTGTTTCCGGTAATGTACGCCGGTCCTGACATGCTCGTTACATTGAAGTACTTGCCCGTAGTGTCTGCCAGCACGAAGCTGTTGGATCCAAGCTCTGCGTCAAAATCATTGACTTCCGCGCACTCGAACAGCATGCCCGTCGAATCTTTGACGATGTTGCCGGCATAGTCGGATACGTCAATAGTGCTGTTCGCATAGACCTTGATCTCGGGAAGCGTGTCGCCGTTAAACGCAACATAGCAATTGCTCAATCTAACGCTGCCAGAGTACTCTTGGTTAGTTGTCACACCGTAGCCGCCATTCCCAGTGACCCGAACGCGTGAGAAAAGCTGGTCAGCCGGTTCAAACAAGACAACGCCGGCACCGTCGCAGTCTTCAACCGTGACATCTTCGACGTCCAGAGCCCCAGTCAAAATGACCATGCCCGCGCTGTCACCGTCACTGATTGTACAGTCCAAGATAAAACTGCTGTCTGCATCGCTTGGGTTCATATACGTTAATACCAAAGGTGAACCAAAGCCCGAAACCTCAACGTCGCGGAATCGTACAATAGGATAGTTCTCCTGCTTTTCCGTAACAAGCGGGCCAGACGCGTTCTCCATTTCTGCGTATCTCGCTTCGACCCAGCCACCGAAAGACTGGATGCCGTTCCATCGGTCGCCTTCGCTGGCGCAGTCAAGTCGAATTACGGTTGACTCAGTCCCCGCAATCACGAGCTTTGGCATCGTCCCGCCATCGGAAGAAAGCGTTATTCCTACACCGGAATCAATCGAAACAACATAGCTATCCAATTCTACCGGGGCCGGCAAGATGTACAGAACGCCACCATCGCCAATCGTAATATCCTCCGTGATCACACCGGGAGCGTAGACGTACGCCGTGTCGGTCAATGGAGCTGTGAGGCGAGGTTCAAAGGATACGAAGTGAGTCAGAGTGTCGTTCAAGTTTGCTAACATACCGTTCCCTGGCCAAGTGGCAACGCGCATACAATCATCAACTGCTACGATTCGGTAATCTATGCCACCGCCAAGCGAATTCAACATCACTTCAGTCTCCCATTGGCCTCCACCTATGTCCAGCAATGTATCCCGAGTCCAATCGTCATCTGGTAGAATCCGAAAGTCCAAATAGACCAACGATACATCCACATCGTCGCCACATTCAATTTCTGGCACAAATGTAGCAGTATCGTCGCTTCGACTAATTGGAGGCAGATTCGTGAATGCGATTGTTGGAGCAAGAACAAAGTCGCCATGACGGGCTTCGAGTAGTGTATCCAAAGAAGAAGTTAGAGTGTCGAGATAAAGCTTGGTGTCTTCCATTTGACTCGCATCAATGTTGCTCAGAAAACTCGTGAATCGCAACGTTGCCTCAACCTGCAAGGAATCAAGTCCTGTAGCGGATCCCAGCAGGCCATTTAGTTCGTTTTCCGCCGTGGCAATGCTGTCCACTGATGATGTGGCGACAACCAATGCAGATGCCACTTCACTCGCAAGCTTTACATCGACGTCCTGGCCGTTTACACCTGCCGTTGAGTCCAAGTAAGACCTTACTGTTTGAAAGCTCTCTCCACCAAGCAGTTTGGTGTTTGCGATTTGTTCAGCCGCTCCCTTCCCTAGGTAACAATTGCTGTAACTGGTAAGTAATGAATGAAGATCTATCGTGGCGCTAGTAAAGTCAAGTTCTTTCATATCTACACCAGCATTCTTCCAGTATGTCTCGCAATTGGATTCTGTGGGTGTTGTTGGCGTACCACAGAATGTCCATGAAGTCAATTGGCTGAAGGAGCTTAGAT
This sequence comes from bacterium, assembly GCA_016702305.1. NCBI lineage: Bacteria > bacterium. The sequence goes on along the minus strand of JADJEH010000011.1, from coordinate 1,109 downwards.
CAAAGTTTCCATCTGGTTGGAGCCGGCCCGTGACATCTGCATCGTGTCCGCCAGACGTATATCCCCAGTGATTACCGTTCACAATTCGTTTAGGCGAAGCGTTTGGCAGTGCCTGATATAGATGAAGTAATCCGTACCGTTTCGCGGCACGATCTTGTTCTTGCCACCTTCGATATTCAACCACGCTTCGTCAATGTGGATCTGGCCACGCGGCCACTCGTTGTTTGTGATTTCGTTACCACCCCATGGAATTGACATGTTTAGTACGCCTCCGTCCATGAAGATGCCGGTGCCCACATTGTCACTGATCTTCGTGCAGGAGAGGCTTACCGTTCCGTCATAGAAATGCGAAATACCGCCGTACATCCAGTTACCGGTGCCATTTCGTAGGACTTCACAATCGGTAAGTTGTGCTGACGCCGAGAAGAGAACGATGCCGCCTTGCGCATTGTCTGAGACGGAGCTGCCATCGAGAATTACGTTTGCCAAGAATCCTGCCGAAATGCCCACTTTGCATTCTTGGACGCTGCATGAAGACAACGCGGCTTTGGCATTTCCCACAAGCAAGAGCCCATTGCTGGCACGTTCAATCACGGTATGATTCAGTTGTGCAGAACCACCCTTCTCGATGACAATGCCGCGCCAATGGTCACCGGTACTTGTAATCACGACATGTTCTGACGATGTACCTTCTGCGGTAAGCACTCCCCCGTCTTCGATGATTATGGCTTTGCCTGGAGCAATTCGAACTGTTACTCCCGGTCCAATAGTTAGCTCGTGTCCGCTTGGAATTCGGTAGTCTTCTTGGAGATAACGATTTGATTCCCAGTTCGGATTCGTGTTTGTGCCGTATGGAAGAGTTAGTGTGGGGTCACCAAGCAATGTGAAGCTATCGAACGTGAATTCTTGCATTACCTCATTGCGAGTTGCATCTTGCGAGGCCTCCACCAAGCTTCCAAAATTGTAGTTTCGGTAATCAAATATCTGATTGAATGCCTGGTATCCAAACGCACCACATGCCGAATGCGTAGTCAATGGGTCGGCGCAATTGCCGCAATTATGCCGGCTTCCGGAAGAAGGAGAAGCTTTTCTGCGACGCATTCGTACTC